>NZ_CP090066.1:4177500-4427212 GCF_021391535.1 Aurantimonas sp. HBX-1 | reverse complement strand
CTGCGCCGGATCAGAGATGCTTCATGTCGTAGCGCTTCAGCAGCGCGACGATGAGGTCCCGGGCCTTGATCTTGTGGTCCTGCGCCATCTGCCGCGCGCCGGCCGCATCGCCTTCCCGGGCGGCGGCGATGATCCGCCGGTGCTCGCCGATGGAGTGCACCGGTTTCGGCCGGAAGCGCAAAGTGAGCCGCCGGGCCCGGTAGGACTGGTCGATGTTTATCCGCGCGATCTTGGCCAGCCGGCTGTTGCCGCTTCCCTCGACGAGCACGGCGTGGAAGCGCGCATCGACATCGGCCCAGCGGGCGAGGTCGTCGCGGTCGAGGGCCTCGACGAGCTCCTCGTTCATGGCTTCCAGGTCGTCGCAGACCGCCTGGCGGGCGGCCGCCGGCTGCTCGGCCAGCAGCAGCGCCGCCATGCCCTCGACGGCGATGATGACGTCGTAGACCTCCCGCATGTCGTCCGGCGACAGGCTGCGGATCACCACGCCCCGCTTCGGCCGCAGCTCCACCATGCCTTCGCTCTGCAGGCGGATGATCGCCTGGTGCACCGGGGTCCGGCTCATGCCGAGCCGGTGCGCCATCTCCAGTTCCGACCCTTGGAAGCCTGGCGGAAACATGCCGTCGCGGATCGCCTGTTTCAGCGCGTCGTAGGCGGCTTCGACGAGAGGCGGCTTGCGCTCGACGCTGTCGGTTTCGAAGAGCGCGGCTGCATCGGACATATGGGGCTCCCTGTGGGAAGCCAGTCTACCGCGAGCCGCCCAAGGGCGCAAATGATGCATGCTCTGATGCATGCAACAACGAACGCAAGATTGACATTCGGCGAACGATCGTCCCAGATAGCCGCGACGCATCCGCCATGGCTGGGAGGCCGCGGTTGCCGTTCATGAAGATCCAGGGAGGATTACGCCGTGAAACTCACGACCATTCTTGCAGGCGCCGCCATGGCGCTCGGCCTTTCGGCCATGTCCGCCGGTGCGCAGGACTATCCCAACAAACCGGTCAACTACATCATTCCGTTCAATGCCGGCGGCGAGTCCGACATCGCGGCCCGTCTGCAGCAGCCGGTGTTCGAGAAGCTGACCGGCCAGAGCATGGTCGTGCAGTATCTGGAAGGTGCCGGCGGTGCCCAGGCCTGGTCGCAGCTGAACGGCATGGAAGGCGACGGCTACACGATCATGGGCACGAACCTGCCCCACATCATCATGCAGCCGATGGCCCAGGACGTCGGCTACGCCACCGAAGATCTGACCAACGTCTACTTCTTCCACTATACGCCCGACGCGATCATCGTGCCGGCCGACAGCCAGTTCAAGACGCTCGAGGACCTCGTCACCTACGCCAAGGAAAATCCGGGCCTCGTGACGTTCTCCGGTTCCGGCACGAACTCGGCGAACCATGTCGCCAAGGAAACCTTCGACCGCCTTGCGGGCGTCGCCACGACCTACATCCCGTTCTCCGGCACCAGCCCGGCGACCACCGCCGTGCTCGGCAACCAGGTGCAGGCGGGCTTCAGCTACACCACCGCCGCCCTCAACCAGGGTGACGCGGTCCGCGTTCTCGCGGTCGCGGCCGACGAACGCGTGCCGAGCTTCCCGGACGTGCCGACCTTCAAGGAGCTCGGCTACGACATGTCCGGCGGCGCCTATCGCGGCGTGGCGGTTCCGAACTCGACCCCCGAAGATGTGCGCCAGCAGGTTTCCGACCTGATCGGCAAGATCAACGCCGACCCCGAATTCATCCAGAAGATGAAGGATGGCGGCTTCGTCGTGATCGACGTGCCGTACGGCGAGATGGAAGCCTTCATGGCGGAGCGCAAGGCGGAGTACGAGGAAACCGCCAAGCAGATGGGCATCGCCAAGAACTGATCCGGCAGCCGATCGGGGCGGAAGCGCAACTGACGCTTCCGCCCTTCTTTCCTCGCCCCCTCTGAAGCGGACGCCATGGACAAGCTCGTCTACCTCGCCGAGGCGTTGACGCCGATGAACCTCGTCCTCGCCTTCGTCGGCGTGGTCGCGGGCATCGTCATCGGCGCCCTGCCCGGCCTTTCCGCGACCATGGCCGTCGCGGTTCTCGTACCCTTCACCTTCACCATGGATCCCGCCTCCGGCCTGATCGTGCTCGGCGCGATCTACACCGGCGCGATCTACGGCGGCTCCTATTCGGCGATCCTCGTCAACACGCCGGGCACGCCTTCCGCCATCGCCACCACCTTCGACGGCTTCCCGATGGCCAAGCGCGGCGACGGCGCGCTCGCCGTCAGCCTGGCGACCCTCGCCTCGGTGACCGGCGGCCTGGTCGGGGCGCTGCTGCTCATGTTCCTCGCCCCGCCGCTGGCGCAGGTCGCCCTCGCCTTCGGCCCGCCGGAGTATTTCTGGCTGGCGGTGTTCGGCCTGACGCTGATCTCGGCGCTGTCCGTCGGCAATCTCCTGAAGGGCCTGATCGGCGCCTGCCTCGGCCTGCTCCTGTCGATGGTCGGCATCGCGGTGATCGGCGCCGACGTGCGCTTCACCATGGGCAGCCAGGTGCTGCTCGGCGGCATCAACATCGTCGCCGGCCTGATCGGCCTCTATTGCATTCCCGTTCTCATCGACCTCGTCGCCACGCGCGATCCGCATCTGCGGGTCGCCGCGGAGAGCGGCGGCTTCCGCCTCAAGGAAGCCTTCGCGATCACGATGAAGGAGAAGGTCAACCTGATCCGCTCGTCGCTGATCGGCACGATCGTCGGCATCCTGCCGGGCGCCGGCGGCTCGGTGGCAAGCCTCGTCTCCTATTCCGAGGCGCGCCGCTCCTCCAAGCATCCCGAGCGCTACGGCACCGGCGAGCCGGGCGGCATCATCGCCACGGAATCGGCCAACAACGCCACCGTCGGCGGCGGCTTTATCCCGACCCTCGTGCTCGGCATTCCCGGCACGCCGCCGGACGCCGTCATCCTCGGCGCGTTGCTCGTCCAGGGCATCCGCATCGGACCGACCCTGTTCACCACCCAGGGCTCGATCGTCTACACGTTCATCTTCGGCCTCATCATCGGCACGCTGATCATGCTGCCGGTCGGCCTGCTCATCGGCCGCTACGCCTACAAGAGCATCGTGGCGATCCCGAAATCGGCGCTGGTGCCGACCATCGCCTTCATGACCGTGGTCGGCAGCTTTGCCATCCACAACAACCTCAACGACGTGGCGGTGATGCTCGGCCTCGGCATCGTCGGCTGGCTGCTGAACCGCAACGGCTACGCCCCCTCGCCGATTGTGCTCGGCCTGGTGCTCGGCCAGATCGCCGAGCAGGGCTTCGTCCAGAGCTATCTGATCGGCAATGCCCAGGGGAACGTGCTCGGCATGTTCTTCGGCCGTCCGATCTCCATGGCCATCGTGGCCTTCGCCGCGCTGACCCTGTTCTATCCGCTGATTGCCTCGGCGATCGGCGCCAGGCGGGCCCGCAAGTCCCATGCCGACATCACCGTGGAGAGCCGCGATGGCCAGCCTTAGAAAGCCGCACGACGTGCCGGGAACGATCCTGGCCGCCGTGTTCGTCGCGCTCGGCGCCTTCCTGATCCTGCAGACCGACAGCATGTCCCCGATGGGCTCGGTCTTCCCGATCACCATCTCCGTCGCGATGATCGTCTTCGCGCTGGCGCTCATCCTGCGCAATGTCGTCTTGGGCATGCGCCCGGTTCCGGCGGCGACGCCGGGCGAGGCGCAGCCCGAGGCCAGCCACGAGTCGATGCCGCGCCGCCTCTTGTTCCTGCTGGCGATGATCGTCTGGATCGTGCTGATCCCGATCCTCGGCTTCTTCGTCTCGAGCGTGCTGGCCTATTTCGCGATCATGCTCGTGGCCACCCATGACCGCATGTCGCTGCGCGAGGGCGCCGCCCTCGTGGCCATCGGCCTTGCCATCCTCACCGTCTTCTACCTGGTGATGGCGAGGGTCCTGCTCATCCCGATGCCGACCGGCATGTTCTTCTAGACCGGCCGCGCCTGCCTTGGCCCGACGCCGCACCTGAAAATACGGAGTACCCCCGCATGTCCGCAACCAACCGCCTGAAGATCGCGACCATTCCCGGCGACGGCATCGGCCGCGAGGTCGTACCCGAGGGCATGCGGGTCCTCGAAGCCGTCGGCCGACGGTTCGACATCGCCTTCCAGTTCGACGAGGTCGACTGGAGCTGCGACTACTACAAGAAGCACGGGCGGATGATGCCGGAGAACGGCCTCGACCGGTTCCGCCAGCACGACGCGGTGTTCCTCGGCGCGGTCGGCTGGCCGGAAGTGCCCGACCACGTCTCGCTGTGGGGCCTGCTCATCCCGATCCGTCGCGACTTCAACCAGTACGTCAACCTGCGGCCGGTGCGGCTGCTCAAGGGCACCACCAGCCCGCTTGCCAATCGCGGCCCGAAGGACATCGACTTCTATGTTGTCCGCGAGAATGTCGAAGGGGAATATTCCGAGGCCGGCGGCCGGCTCTATCGCGGCACCGAAAACGAGCTCGCCATCCAGGAATCGATCTTCACCCGCCGCGGCGTCGACCGGGTGCTGCGCTACGCCTTCGAACTCGCCAGGACGCGGCCCCGCAAGCAGGTGACCTCGGCCACCAAGTCGAACGGCATCATCCACACCATGCCGTTCTGGGACGAGCGCTTCGCCGCGATGAAGGCGGACTATCCCGACATCGCCACCAGCCAGTACCATATCGACATTCTCTGCGCGCATTTCGTCCAGCATCCGGACTGGTTCGACGTCGTCGTCGGCTCCAACCTCTTCGGCGACATCCTCTCCGATCTCGGCCCGGCGGTGGCCGGCTCGATCGGCATTGCGCCCTCGGCCAATATCAATCCCGAGGGCGACTTCCCGTCGATGTTCGAGCCGGTGCACGGCTCGGCTCCGGACATCGCCGGCAAGGGCATCGCCAACCCGATCGGCCAGATCTGGTCGGCGGCGATGATGCTCGAGCATCTCGGCCACAAGGACGCCGCCGACGCCGTGATCGCGGCGATGGAGACGGTGATCGCCGACCCCGCCTCGCGCACCCGCGACATGGGCGGCAAGGCCAGCACCGCCGAATGCGGCGACGCGATCGCCAGCGTGATCTCCGCGGGCTGATGTTGCCGGCAGCGGGCGGTTGAGGCCGGACACCCCTCTACCCTGAGCGGAGGGACATACCCCCCTCTGCCTGCCGGCATCTCCCCCACAAGGGGGGAGATCGACGGCTTTGGGGGCCGAGCCCGGCTCGCAGGCCGAAGTGCCTCGCATCATGAAAAGACTTGCGGCATCGGTATCGATCTCCCCCCTTGTGGGGGAGATGCCGGCAGGCAGAGGGGGGTGGATCGGTCGCCACCCTCGAAGACCAACAACCAGGAACGCCACATGCGCATCATCGACATCCGGGAAAAGACGGTCTCGATCGCCAGCCCGATCGCCAACGCCTTCATCGATTTCTCGAAGATGACCTGCTCGGTCGTCGCGGTGGTCACCGACCAGGTCCGCGACGGCAGGCCGGTCGTCGGCTTCGGCTTCAATTCCAACGGCCGCTACGGCCAGGGCTCGCTGATGCGCGAGCGCTTCATCCCGCGTCTGATGGAAGCCGATCCCGCGACGCTGGTCGACGAGGCCAACGACAATCTCGACCCGTTCGCCATCTGGAAGACCATGATGACCAACGAGAAGCCGGGCGGGCACGGCGAGCGCTCGGTCGCTGTCGGCACGATCGACATGGCGGTCTGGGATGCGGTGGCGAAGATCGCCGGCAAGCCGCTCTACCGGCTGCTGGCCGACCGCTACAGGGACGGCGTCGCCGATGACGACGTATGGGTCTACGCCGCCGGCGGCTACTATCACCCGGGCAAGGAGATCGAGGGCCTCAAGGACGAGATGCGGTCCTATGTCGACCGCGGCTACACGGTCTGCAAGATGAAGATCGGCCTTGCTCCGCTCGCCGACGATTTGAAGCGCATCGACGCCGCGATCGAGGTGGTCGGCGATCCCGCCAATCTCTGCGTCGACGCCAACGGCCGCTTCGACCTCGAGACCGCCGTCGCCTACGCCAAGGCCCTCGAGCCCTACGGGCTCTACTGGTACGAGGAGGCCGGCGACCCGCTCGACTACGCGCTGCAGGCCGAACTGGCGCAGCATTATTCCGGCCGCATAGCGACCGGCGAGAACCTCTTCTCCATGCAGGACGCGCGCAACCTGATCCGCTACGGCGGCATGCGCCCCGACCGCGACATCCTGCAGTTCGACTGCGCCCTGTCCTACGGCCTGGTCGAGTACACGCGGACGCTGGCGATGATGCAGGAGAACGGCTGGTCGAGCCGGCGGGTGGTGCCGCATGGCGGCCACCAGATGTCGCTCAACATCGCCGCCGGCCTGCATCTGGGCGGCAACGAATCCTATCCGGACGTCTTCCAGCCCTTCGGCGGCTTCGCCGACGCGACCGAGGTCAGGGACAGCCGGGTCGGCCTGCCGACTGTGCCGGGCGTCGGCTTCGAGGCGAAATCGGCGCTCTACAGCCTGCTGAAGCGCGAGCTGCTCGACTGACGCCGACCGGCGTCAGGTCGGCTCACGGTCGTAGTAATCGACGTCCGTCTCGGCACGGAACATCTTGCGCAGGCCGGGCGCGCCGTGGCGTTCGATTCCGACGCTGACCTTGCCGGAATCCGGATACTCGCAGACATCGATCTCGGCGCGCGTCGACACGGCGAGATAGCGCATCGTCGTCGTTCCGGTGTTGACGATCTGGTGCGCCACCTCGGCCCCGCCGGTAGGGCAGGCGATCACGTCGTGCCGGCGGATCGGATAGCGGCGGTCGCCGAAACGCAGTTCGCCCTCGCCTTCGAGGATGAGGAACATTTCCTCCTCCCCGTGATGGGAGTGGAAGGGGCACTGCACCTTGCCGGGCGGCAGCACCGTGAGGTTGTAGCCGAGCTGGCGCGCGCCGATCGCGTCGCTGAACAGCGCGCGGCTCGACGTGTAGCGGCCGTTCTCCTCGACGTCGTCGAAGCCGACCTCATCGAGATTGGCAATGGGCTTCATCGTCCGGCTCTCCCTCGCCCGGCCGGATGCGCCCTCTGGCCGCCGGCCTGTCAGATCGCCGATATGGTGCGCATCAACTCGGCGTCGATCTCGATTCCCTCTGCCAGAGCACGGCGGCGAAGATCACCGCTGCGCCGCCCGGGAATGCGGGTGCCGGGCTCGTCGGCGATGGCGTCGATCAGCGTGCCGAGACGCGCCACTGCCTGCGGCCCGCCCATGGCGACGGGATCGAGCACCATCAGGAACTGGCCGAGCCCCGGCGGCGGCCCCTTGTCGTCGAACAAGGACGTCGCCTCGGACGCGTAATTGGCGCCGGTGAGGCCGGCCGACAGCATCTCCACCACCAGCGCCAGGGCGGCGCCCTTGGCGTCGCCCATCGGCACCATCGTGCCGGCGAGCGCGGCGTCGACGTCTGTGGTCGGACGGCCCTTGGCATCCAGCGCCCAGCCTTCCGGAATCGGCGTGCCCTTCTGCTTGGCCGCCATCACCTTGCCGCGGGCGATCTTCGACAGCGACAGGTCGACGACGATCGGCTCGCCTTCCGGCAGCGGCGCGGCGAAGGCGATCGGGTTGGTGCCGAAGAGCGGGCGCGTGCCGCCCCAGGCCGCCATGGCGCCCGGGGAATTGGCCATCATGAGCGCCACCAGCCCGGCTTCGGCAAAGCGCTCCACCGTCAGGCCGAGCACGCCGGCATGGTGCGAGCGGCGGATGGCGGCGACCGCGACGCCGGTCTCGGCGACGATCCCCGGCATTTCGGCGACGGCCAGGTCGAGCGCCGGGAAGGCGAAGCCGTCGGCGGCGTCGATGCGCAGCAGCGCCGGGCGCACCCGCTCGGCGACCGGCACGGCGTGGCCGGCGACCTTGCCGCTGCGCGCCTGCCCGCAATAGGCGGCGAGCCGGCGCAGGCCGTGGCCGCTCTGGCCCGCCGCTTCCGCCGCGACGAGGCCACGCGCCACCGATGCCGCCTGCTCGGGCCCGGTGCCGCTGCGCTCCAGCGCGGCGGCGGCCAGCGCCTCGGCTGCCGCGACGGACAGGATCTCGCTCATCGTAGCGTCTCCAGATGCTTCAGCACGTTCTCGGCGGTGACGGCGCTCACCCGCACGTTGGACTCCGCCGTGACGCCGGCGATGTGCGGCGTCAGGATCAGGTTGGCGAGCCCGTCGAAGACCCGGCCGGCCGCCTCGGTCAGGGGTTCGGTCTCGAACACGTCGAGCGCCGCGCCGCCGAGCGTGCCGTCCCGCAGCGCCGCGGCCAAGGCGGTCTCGTCGACGACGCCGCCGCGGGCGGTGTTGACGAGCACGGCGCCGGGCTTCATCCGCGCGATCGCCGCGGCATCGATCATGTGCCGGGTCTCGGCGGTCAGCGGCACGTGCAGGCTGATGACGTCGCAGGAGGCCAGCAGCGCGTCGAGGTCGAGCCGCTCGGCGTCCCGCCAGGCGGGATCAGACTCCGGCAGGAACGGATCGAAGGCGGCGATGGAGAAGCCGAAGACCCGGGCGCGGGCCGCCGTTTGGCGGGCGATCGAGCCATAGCCGACGAGGCCGAGGCGCTTGTCCATCGCCTCGCGCCCGATCAGGCGCTGGCGCGGCCAGCGTCCGGCCACGACGTCGGCCGTCGCCGCATAGGCGCCGCGCAGCAGCGTCAGGGCGGCGGTGATCACGTATTCCGCCACCGCCACGTCGTTGGCGCCGGTTGCCGGATAGACGGTGACGCCGCGGGCCTTGCAGGCGGCGAGGTCGATATTGTCGAGGCCGACGCCGAGCCGGCCGACGCAGGCGAGGTTCGGCGCCTTGCCGACCAGCGCCTCGCTCACCTTCGTGCGGTTGCGCACGACCAGCGCCCGGGCGGTGGCGACCGTCGCCGCCAGGTCTTCCGGCCGGTCGACCAGTTCGGGATCGTAGAGCGTGTCGTGACGGGCGCGGATCTGGTCCACCGCCGCCTCGTCCATGAATTCGGCAATGACGACGTCAGCCATGCAGGGCTCCTGTCGGGGGTTTTTCGGATGCGAGGTAGCAGGTTCGGGTGCTTGCGGCGGCATACCCCCCTCTGGGCTGCCGCCCATCTCCCCCACAAGGGGGGAGATCGATCTCGCGCGGACGTTTCGCCTTTGGTTCGATGGCTGTGCGTACCGAAGCGATGGAGAGGAAGCGGCGCCGCCAAAGCTGCCGATCTCCCCCCTTGTGGGGGAGATGCCCGGCAGGGCAGAGGGGGGTGCGCCGGCCACCGGCCACCGGGCATGCCAGTCAGCCGCGCGGCGCTAAACGAAACGGCCACCGCCCACGGATGGGCGATGGCTCGAATGCGGAGACGATTAGGCGCTGCGGTAGAGCTTGGTCATCACGAACTCGCGGTGGCCGAGCGCCTCCGCGGCGGTGACGCGGCCGTTGGCGGTGCGCATGATGTTCTCGATCAGCGCGTCGCCGGCCTGGTCGATGGTCATGTCGCGACGCAGGATGCCGGAGACGTCGACGTCGACATGCTCCGACATCGTCCGCACGGTCCGCGGATTGGCGGTGATCTTGATCACCGGGACGATCGGGTTGCCGATGACGTTGCCCTGGCCGGTCGGGAAGGTGTGGATGACGTAGCCGGCGGCGGCCATCAGCGTCACGCATTCGGCCGCAGCCGAGGACGTGTCCATGAAATAGAGGCCGTTGCCCTTCGCGGGCGCCTCGGCCGGCTCCAAAATGTCGATGTAGCGGCACTCGCGGCCGATCTTCTCGAGGTTGCCGAGCGCCTTCTCCTCGATGGTCGAGAGGCCCCCTTCGATATTGCCCTTGGTCGGCTGGCTCTCGGAGAGGTCGTCGGTGGCGTGCGCGAAGATCACGTCGTCCTGGTAGGCCTTCCACATCTTGTACCAGCGCTCGCCCGTCTCGGCGTCGGCGGCGCGCTCCTTGCAGATGTGCTCGGCGCCGGTGATCTCCGAGGTCTCGCCGAAGACGCCGTAGATGCCCTCCGGGATCAGCTTGTCGTACATGTTGCCGACGGTGGGGCAGGAACCGAGACCGGTGGTGGTGTCGCTCTCGCCGCATTTGGTCGAGACCCAGAGCTCCGTGACGTCGCACTCGACGCGCGGCACCTCTGTCGCCCACTGCACGAATTCCTTCGCCTTGCGCGAGACGTCCATGATGGTCTTCAGGTCGCCGTTCTGCTCGATCGAGAAGGCTGCCACCGGCTTGCCGGTCGCGGCGATGCCGTCGGCGATCTTCTGCGTCCAGCCGGGCTCGATGCCGACGACGATGCAGGCGGCGACGTTCGGGTTGGAGCCGGTGCCGATCATGGTGCGGAAATGCAGGTCGAGATCCGCGCCGAACTGCAGGCGGCCATAGGCATGCGGCAGGGCCAGCGTGCCCTTGATGTTGTTGGCGACGGCCTCGCAGCAGGCGTTGGAGATGTCGTCGACGGGCAGGATGACGACGTGGTTGCGGACACCCACGCGGCCGTTCTCGCGGCGATAACCCTGGAACTTGCGGTTGGTATTGATCGGCATGGCTTTGGCTTTCTCTTCGAATCGGTCGGACTGGTCCGTCGCGGCGCGACGGCGGCGGGCGCTAGCGCCGCGCGATCACCAGCGGTTCGTCTTCAGATTGTGGACATGGACATGGCTGCCCTTCTTCACGTCCGCCTTGAAGCGGCCGATGTCCTCGCCGTACTTCACCGCCACGTCGCCGGCCGACACGTCCTTCAGCGCCACCTTGTGACCGATCGGCACGTCGTCGTTGCAGGTCATGGTGAAGGAGGAATTGTCGTGGGTGACGACACAGAGCATTTCCGTGCCGGCCTTCAGGTTCTCGACGACGACGACGCCAACATTGTCCTTGTGGTCGTGTACCAGCAGTTGCGGGATGCTCATGTTTGGTCCTCCGGGTATGGAATTGCGGTTTTCGCGGCGGATGCGGCCTTGCAGTCGCCGCCTCCCCACTCTTGTATAAGACATAAATTATGTTTACATCGACGTGTCAAGCGGGGGCGGCCAGAATTGCCCGGCGCATCCTCAGGAGCCGATCATGAGCGAGGCAGACAGGTCACCCGCCTTCCGGCCGCTTTACCGGCAGGTCCGTGAGGCATTGATCCAGCGCCTGATCGACGGCGCCTGGACGCCGGGCATGATGCTGCCCAGCGAATTCCAGATCGCCGCCGAGCTCGGCGTCAGCCAGGGAACCGTGCGCAAGGCGCTCGATGCGATGGCCGCGGAGCATCTGCTGGTCCGCCGGCAGGGGCGCGGCACCTTCGTGGCGCTGCCCGAGGAGGGCCGGATCCTGTTCCAGTTCTTCCGGCTCGCCGCCGATGACGGGACCCGGCTGTTCCCGGAAAGCCAGGTGATCGAGCGGCGCCGGGAAGCCGCCGGGGCCGCGGCGGAGATGCTGCAGATCGAGGCGTCGGCCGAAGTCTGGCGGATCGGGCGGATCCGTCGCCTGGGGGGCCGGCCGGTGATCGCCGAGGAAATCGTGCTCCCGCTCGCGCGCTTTGCCAGCCTCGCCGAATTTCCCGACCTGCCGAACAATGTCTACGCGCTCTATTCCGAGCACTTCGCGATCACCATCGGGCGGGCGGTGGAGCGGCTGAAGGCCACCGCCGCCGACGAGCAGACCGCGACGCAGCTTGGCTGTCCCGTCGGCCATCCGATCCTGTCGATCGAGCGCGTCGCCTTCGCTCTCGACGGCACCCCCGTCGAATGGCGCGTGTCCCGCTGCCTCACCGACGGCTTCCACTACCAGGCCGACCTGCGCTGAGGGGACCGCCGGCCGACCGGCGTGGCGCCACCACCAGGCGCGCGATCGGGCGGGAAGCCCGCCCCGTTGTCCGGTGCTCCGCTTGATCGAACCCGGGGCGCCCTCCGGCTTGCGACAGTCGCTTCGGCAACGGCATCGACGCTTCCCAGGCTTTGCGACTCGCACAACTCTTGTATAAGACAAAAAACATGATTTCTTCGAGCGATGGACGACAGCTGTCGCCGCCTCGCCCGATCGGCCCGATGACGCAGCCTTTCCAGGAGACACCCCGCTTTTGGGTGCAAGACAGGTAGCCCGATGTCCGAGACCTCCCTATCCGCCGTCCAGGAGCGCTGTCGTCCCCTGTTGCCCGGCATCCTGCTGGCACTGACCGTCGCCGCCGCCGCCCGCTTCGTCGCCGATCACTACAGCGCGCCGGTCATGCTGTTTGCCCTCTTGATCGGAATGGCCTTCAACTTTCTCGCCGTCGATCCGCGCTTCAAGCCGGGCCTCGAGTTCTCCTCCAAGTCCCTCCTGCGCATCGGCATCGTGCTCTTGGGGGCGCGCATCACCACCGCCGACATCGCGTCACTCGGGCTTTCCACCTTCGCGACGGTCCTCGGCCTCATCGCGCTGACCATCGGCACCGGCTTCGTGTGCGGGCGGATCTTCAACAAGCAGTGGCGCTTCTCGCTGCTGACCGGCGGCTCCGTCGCGATCTGCGGCGCATCGGCGGCGCTGGCGATCGCCTCGGTCATCCCGCATAACGAAAAGACCGAGCGCAATCTTCTCTTCACCGTCGTGTCGGTGACGACGCTCTCGACGATCGCGATGATCCTCTATCCGATCCTCTTCACGGCGCTGGGCCTGACCACCAGCCAGAGCGGCTTCCTCGTCGGCGCCACCATCCACGACGTCGCCCAGGTGGTCGGCGCCGGCTATTCGATCTCGACCGACGTCGGCGACGTCGCAACGATCATCAAGCTGCTGCGCGTCGCGATGCTGCCGGTCGTGCTGGTCATCATCGTGCTGGCCCTCGCCGGCCAGAAGCGCAGCGGCACCAACTCCGTCCGCCTGCCGCTGTTCGTCGTCGGCTTTGCCGTGGTGACCGCGATGAACAGCCTCGGACTGCTGCCGGCCGTCGCCGCCAAATTCGCCGTCGACCTGTCCGGCTGGCTGCTGGTCATCGCCATCGCCGCACTCGGGGTGCGCACCAACATGAAGGACATGCTGCAACTCGGCTGGCAGCATGTCGCGATGGTCGTCACGGAGACGCTGGTTCTGCTGACCCTTGCCATCGCCGCGGTGGAGTTCGGCCTCGCCGGCTGATCCGCGTACGCCCGACGGGGTTTCGCCAGCGGCTGGCGCTCCGCGATGGCGGGCTCGGGACCGATGATGATTGCCGTCGGAAGCGGCAGGGCCACCACCCTGCGCGCTGGCCGGTCGATCTGAACGAACCTGCCTGCCGCCTACGGTCCTGCGGGCGCCCCCACAGTTCCCTGTGCGCCGCGCCCGGGGCCGCCCGCGCCGGAAGCTGCATTGCCGGCACCGAAGCCCGCTTTCGAGGCGCGCCGGAGCCGGCCCGATGCCAGCAAGGAAACGCGCATCCTTGCTGCATCGACTATTGCCTTCAAACCAGCTATGTTAGTAAAAATTGTTCACTGAATAATACTGGCTTCGCCGGGTGCCTGTGAACATTTAGCCCCGGCATACTCTCATTACTGCGAAATATTTACCGCCGATTGCCGGTCGGCATCCCGCACCCGATGATTTCTCGACACAACGATTCAGCCGCCGGGACGGCGCTCCAACGGTGCTCAGATCATGTGGCGCGTCTATTCCTTTCTTGTCTACGAGCACGATTTCCGTTTCGTCGCGATCGCCGTGGCGATCTGCGTGATCGGAAGCTTCACCAGCGCCACCCTGCTCCAGCGGGCAGCGACCACGCGGGACGCACCGCGCCGCAACTGGCTGATCCTGGCAGGCGTCGTCACCGGTATCAGCATCTGGACCACGCATTTCACGGCGATGATCGGCTACGCCCAGATCCTCGACGTGCGCGTCAACATTGCCGTAGCCCTCGTTTCGGCTGTCTCCGCCATCGCGCTGTCGGTGCTCGGCTGGATGATCTGGTCGGTAGCCTCGCGGTTGCGCGGCGTGATGGGAGGCGCGGTGGTCGGCGTCGCTCTGGCGGTCGCCCACTACTTGGACATGGCCGCGCTGCAGGTCCCCGGCCTCGTCCAGTACGACGCCATGCTGGTCGTCGCCTCGCTGTTCGGAGGGGTCGCCCTCTGCGCCGGCGCGGGCGGGCTTCTGCAGCGTTACGCGGCCTTGCCGATGGCCTGGCCGTCCGCGGTCGCGCTGGGGACCGGCATCCTGTTCCTCCACTTCGTCGCCATGGCCAGCATGACCGTCACAAGGGGCGGCGCGCCAGTCGCGGCCTACGGCGTGGATCTCGAGACGGTCGGCTCCATCGTCGTCTTCACCAGCATCCTGATCATCGCGGTGGCGTTGTTTCTGGCCTACCAGAGTCAGAATCTGGCACGTGATGCGAGCGAGGACCGCAGGCGCCTGCTGAAGGCGCTGAGCGATCTCCAGGCGAGCGAATCCCACCATCGCGCCTCGGTCGAGTTGAACCCGCAAATCCCGTGGCTGGGCGACACGGACGGCAGGATCACCGAGATCTCTTCCCGCTGGGCCGAGCTGGTGGGCATCCCGGTGGGGCGCGCGCTCGGCGATGGCTGGAGGACGCCCGTCCATCCGGATGACCTGCCCGACGTCATCGCGCTCTGGCGGACGGCAGTGGCGACAGGAGACGGCGAGGTCGCCGATACGCGCTATCGGGTGCGGCTCCGGGACGGGTGCTACCGCTGGTTCCGCGCGCGCGCCCGCCCCCGCCGCGCGGCCTCCGGGGAAGTGATCGCCTGGTACGGCACGCTGGAGGACATCGACGAACAGGTGCGGGCGGAGCTGGATCTGCGAAAGAGCGAGGAGCGCTACCGCCTTGCCTCCCGCGCCACGAACGACGTGATCTGGGACTGGTCATACGAGAGCCGCTGGACCACGTGGGCCGGTGCGATCGAGGACGTTCTGGGATATCCGGAAGCCCGGAACGGGATGGCCGAGGAGTGGTGGATAAACCGCATCCATCCGGACGACCGGGATCGGGTGCTGCGGCTCCAGAAGGCCGTGATGGAGAGCGGCGGCGACCAGTGGAGCCTGGAATACCGCTTCCGGCGCAGGGACGGGGAGTATCTCAACATGCTGTCGCGCTGCCTCATCGTGCGCGACGAGCACGGTGCCCCGGTTCGGCTCGTGGGCTCGATGCTCAACATCACCGAGCAAAGACGCATCGAGAACGAACTGCAACGCGCTGCTCACGAGGACAACCTCACCAGGCTTGCCAATCGCCGGCTCTATGCCCTGCGTATCCACGAGGCGATCGAGCGCGCGAAATCGGACCGTGGCTGCGTCGGGCTGGTGGTGATCGACCTCAACAACTTCAAGTCGCTCAACGACTGCCTCGGCCATACGGCGGGCGACGCGGTGCTGTGCGCGGTGGCCGACCGGCTGCGGGCGTCCGCCCCGGACGGCGCGACGGTTGCCCGTCTGGGCGGCGACGAATTCGCGATCATCCTGACCGGACTGACCGTCGCGGACGCGCGGGAAGAAACCGTGCGCGTCGTCCTGGCGGGTCTCGAGGCGCCGGTGCTGATCGACGGGCTGCGCACGGTCGTCAGCGTTTGCGCGGGCGCATCGATCTGGCCCCGGGACGCGGCCACCGCGGGTGATCTCCTGAAATGCGCCGATCTGGCGCTCTACGCGGCGAAGGCCGATCATCCGGGCGCCATCCGCTGGTTCAGCCCCAGGATGCGACAGGCGTCGGAGATCCGGGCCACGATGCTCTCGAGCGCGCGGCTTGCCCTGGAGGAGGAGCGCATCGTCCCCTTCTATCAGCCGAAGCTGAACCTTCGGTCCGGCAAGATCGTCGGCTTCGAGGCGCTGCTTCGATGGATGGACCACGCCGGCCACCTGCAGTCGCCCGCCGGCATCTTTGCCGCCTTCAAGGACGTCGATCTCTCCACCCGCATAACGGACCGCATGCTCGAGCGCATCATCCGGGACTGCGTCGGCTGGCGCGCGGACGGGGTGGAGTTCGGCCGCATCGCCTTCAATGCCTCGGCCGCCGATTTCCGACGGAGCGATTTCGCCGAACGGGTGCTTCGCGCCATTGCCTCGGCGGGCCTGCCGGCTTCGCTGTTCGAGCTGGAGGTCACCGAGTCGGTGTTCATCGGGCGCAGCTCGGAGAAGATCGTCCGCACGCTGGAGACGCTGCGCAGCGCCGGCATGACGATCGCCCTCGACGATTTCGGCACCGGCTACGCCTCCCTGACGCACCTCCAGCAATTCCCGGTGGACGTCCTGAAGATCGACCGGTCGTTCGTGTCGCCTATCCTGGCCGATGCCGAGTCCGGCGCTGTCGTGGTCAACGCCGTGCTCCAGATGGCCCGCAGCCTGCGTATCGAGACCGTCGCGGAAGGCGTCGAGACGCTCGCCCAGGCCGAGTATCTGCGCGCCAGGGGCTGCGACATCGGCCAGGGCTATCTGTTCGGCCGGCCCTACCCGGCGGACCGGGTTCCCGAATTGTGCGGGGCATCGGCCACGACCGGTCTCCAGAGCTACCGCGTCGCCCATAAAGGCTGATCCCGGGAGTCATCGGGCCGTGCGGCCAGCGGCGCCGACTTGCCGCGGGATCCGGCGCCAGCGAATGCACCCCATCCTTCGCCGTTGCCGGCCATGAACCAAGGCGAGGGCGCGATCGGGCCTCCTGCAGGACGCGCCCGGATCAACGCGGAACCCGCTCGGTCTTCCCGGCCAATGCCCTCGGGGCGTCAGGTTTTCGGCCCATTCATCATGGATCGGACGAACGCGCGGCATCGTATGGCACCTGCTGCGAGGCGTTGCGCCCGGTCGCGGTCATCCTGGTCAACCAGCCTCTCTCCAAGATCGAGGTAGCAGTCCAGCAGCAGTTCCGAGAGTGGCGCCAGGTGCCCGGACACCTCGGGCGGCACCCCGTCGCGCAAGAGTGGCGACTTGCCCAATGGCGCCTGTGCGACCGTCGATGACCGTTCCAGCGCCTCTGCCGCCAGCTTCTCGAGTGTCGGCGCATCGGTTCCGGACGCGCCGGCAGCCGCTTCCGCGAGCAGGCCTGCCAGTCTTGACTCGAGTTCGGGGATATCGAGCGCAGGCGCGGACGGCTGGGCGCGCTGCTCGTGAAATGCGCGTCGTCTTTCTCGCCGGAGCGTCGTCAGGTGGCCCATTTCCTCGCGAGCCATCCGCTCTGCCGCCTCCTGAATCGGCGGCTGGTCAGCATTCGCCGCCACGTAGGTCCAGAACAGGAAGGCGCGCTCTTCATTCCTGGCCGCCATCGAGAAGGCGCGATAGGCGGTGAGGAGGGCGGGCGCGATGCTGCGCGCCCCCTCGTCGTCGAACGTGTCTGCCGGCTCCCACCGGAGTTGCGCAGGGTCGGGCTTCTTGTTCCTGACATTCTCGGACCAGCGCACGACATTGCCCAGATGCTGGTTCTCCTCGGCGACCAGCTGCTCGAAGACCGCTTCCATGTCCGGCCTGTTTTCCTGCCGCATGAGGCGGGCCAGTGCCGAATAGCCGTCGATGGCCTCCTGCTCCATCGCGGATGCGATCGCCAGAAGCTCGTCCATCGACGTGACGGCCGCAAAGGGTTCCGACTTCAACAGGGTCATGTCTCCCGACCTCCCACACCAGCATCAGCCGTCATCTTAATTCCGCTGATCACGCGGCAGTTTGCGATAGCGCAAAGACGGCCATCGCCGAAGTGATACCCATCGCGGACGTTCCTGCGGGGTCGACGCGCGCCACGCACCGCCCAAGAAACCTGGAATTTCCAGTATCATGCCCCTGAGCAAGCCTCCCGCACGCCAGCATCGTCGATTGCTCGCGTTCCTCGGCATAGCTTTCGCAGTCCTCGTTCTACTGGTGGGTCAGGCTCCTGCGTCGGCGGCGGGGAGGTTGGCGGAATTCCTGCAGCAAGCCCAGCCGTCGGAGATGATCCCGGGCTCCGACCGTTTCGGTGAACTGCAGGGCGACCCGCCGGTCGTTCCCGTCTACCGCGGCGAGGAACTGACCGGATATGTCTACCTCAATGCCGACTTCACCAGCTCGGTCGGCTACTCGGGCAAGCCAATCTACATACTCGTCGGTATCGACAAGGCCGGCGTCATCCGGGGCTTCCGTCTGGTCGCGCACTCGGAACCGATCGTGCTGATCGGCATCCCGGAGGAGCGGGTCGTCGCGGCGCTCAATTCCCTGATCGACAAGGATCTCGGTCGCGTGGCGGCAGGAGCGGAGCGGCATCCGCAGGTCGATATCGTGAGCGGCGCTACCGTCACCGTGCTGGTCATGGGCGACAGCATCGTCCGCTCGGCGGTGAAGCTGATCCGCAGCGGTCGCCTGGGCGAAGGCGAGTTTGCCGAAGCAGGAGACGCCGATGAACATGAAGAGGACCGGGAACTCGATCTTTCGAAACAGGAGGTGCGCGACTGGCAGAGCCTTCTCGGCGACGGTTCGGTCCGAAGCCTGCGCCTGACGGTCGGAGAGGTGACCCAGGCATTCCGCCAGGCGGGCCAGGCCGAGGCGGCAGATCGCCCGGAAAGTCCCGCTCCCGACGACCTGTTCATCGAGCTCTACGTCGCTCCCGTCAGCGTCCCAACGATCGGCGTGAGCCTTCTGGGCGAACGGGGCTACGAGCGCCTGCGCCAGAAGCTGGAAGACGGGCAACAGGCGATCATCGTGGCCGGAGACGGCGCCTATTCCTTCAAGGGCTCCGGCTATGTCCGCGGCGGCATCTTCGATCGCATCGAGCTGCTGCAGGAGGGCGAAGGCATCCGGTTCCGGGACCGCAATCACACCCGGATCGGCGATCTGACCGCGGATGGCGCGCCGAAGCTTCGGGAGATCGCTCTCTTCATCGTTCCCGAAGATTTCGATTTCGAGGTGACGGAGCCCTGGGAGCTGCAGCTGCTCGTCCAGCGCAGTTTCGGGGCGCGCGACAAGGCCTCGCTGCCGTTCAACCTCGGCTACTCTCTGCCGGATCGATACATGGTGGTCGAGCCGGCGGCCGCACCGGCACGACCGACGGCTGCGGCCGAGGCCACCCCGCCCGCACCGGCCACCGTCAACCTGGGTGCGGGCAGTGCCGGCGAGCCGGAGACCGAGGAAGAGGAACTCTGGAAGCGCATCTGGGCGATGAACACCGTGTCCGTGGGGATCACGGCGGCGGCGCTCCTCGTGCTCACGGCCATATTCTTCTTCCAGGACTGGCTGGTCCGGCGCCCCCTTCTCTTCACCTGGGTGCGCCGCGGCTATCTCCTCTTCACGCTGGTCTGGCTGGGCTGGTACGCCAACGCGCAACTTTCCGTCGTCAACATCCTGACGTTCACGAACTCCCTGATGACCGGGTTCAACTGGGAGTTCTTCCTCTCGGCGCCGCTCATCTTCATCCTGTGGGCGGCAGTGGCGACGGGGCTGCTGTTCTGGGGCCGCGGTCCGTTCTGCGGCTGGCTGTGCCCGTTTGGCGCCCTCCAAGAGCTCACCAACACTGTCGCCAAGGCCCTGAAGGTGCCCCAGATAACCGTGCCGTTCGGCCTGAACGAGCGGCTCTGGCCGATCAAGTACATCATCTTCCTCGGCCTGTTCGGCCTGTCGTTCTATTCGCTGGCGCTGGCGGAGGTGCTGTCGGAGGTCGAGCCGTTCAAGACGGCGATCATCCTGAAATTCGCCCGCGACTGGCCGTTCGTCCTGTTCGCGCTGACGCTGCTTTCCGCGGGTCTCTTCATCGAGCGCTTCTACTGCCGCTATCTCTGCCCGCTTGGCGCAGCGCTCGCCATCCCCGGCCGCATCCGGATGTTCGAGTGGCTGAAGCGCTGGCCGGAATGCGGCTCCCCCTGCCAGCGTTGCGCCAAGGAATGCCCGGTGCAGGCGATCCACCCCGAGGGCCAGATCAACGTCAACGAGTGCATCTACTGCATGCACTGCCAGGAACTCTATCACGACGACCATCGCTGCCCGCACATGATCCAGGTGCGTCTCAAGCGCGAGAAGTTCCAGGCCTTGTCCTCTCCCGCCACCCGCAGCGGCGGGCCCGCGAGGCCCGCCATCTCCCACAAGGGAATCCCCGTCGAGCGACCAGACGCCGTGTCGAGGCCGACGACCTAACCCGTACCCAAGGAGGGTTACAATGCCACAGGAAGAAACCGGAAAAGGCCTGAGCCGCCGCCAACTGCTCGGCACCACCGCCTTCGTTGCCGCTGCCGGGGCCACCGGCATGACGACCGGCCTGACGTTCGGCGGCGGTGTCAGCCCCGCTGCGGCGCAGGAAGGCGCCTCGGGCGCAACCTACGAGGTCAAGCCTGGCGAACTGGATGAGTACTACGTGTTCTTTTCCAGTGGCCAATCCGGCGAGATCCGGGTGGTCGGCGCGCCTTCGATGCGCGAGATGATGCGCATACCCGTGTTCAACCGCTGCAGCGCCACCGGCTGGGGCCTGACCAACGAGAGCCGCAAGGTGCTGACCGAGGGTCTGCTGCCGGAGTCGGTCGAGTTCCTCAAGGACAAGGGCGGCGTCTATCACAACGGCGACCTGCACCACCCGCATCCGTCCTTCACCGACGGCACCTATGACGGCCGCTACCTCTATGCCAACGACAAGGCCAACACCCGCGTCTGCCGGATCCGCCTCGACGTGATGAAGTGCGACAAGATCATCCAGCTGCCGAACCAGCACACCGTCCACGGCCTGCGCGTCCAGAAGTATCCGAAGACGGGCTACGTGTTCTGCAACGGCGAGGACCGGGTGCCGCTGCAGAATGACGGCACGACGATGAACGACACCAGCACGTACCGGGCCATCTTCACGGCGGTCGACGGCGAGACCATGAAGGTCGCCTGGCAGATCATGGTCGACGGCAATCTCGACAATGTCGATGCCGACTATCAGGGCAAGTACTGCTTCGCGACCTGCTACAACTCGGAAGAGGGCGTGAACCTCGCCGAGATGATGGCGAGCGAACAGGACTGGATCGTCATCTTCAACATCGCCCGCATCGAAGCGGCCGTCGCCAGCGGCGACTTCGAGGAGATCAACGGCGTGCCCGTGCTGGACGGCCGCAAGGGATCGCCCCTCACGCGCTACGTACCGGTTCCGAACAGCCCCCACGGCATCAACACCGCGCCCGACGGCATCCATGTCGTGGCGGCCGGCAAGCTGTCGCCGACCGTGACGGTCTTCGACGTGCGCAAGTTCGATGATCTTTTCGACGACAAGATCCAGCCGCGCGATACCGTGGTCGCCGAACCGGAACTCGGTCTTGGACCGTTGCACACCGCCTATGACGGAAAGGGCAATGCCTACACGACGCTGTTCATCGACAGCCAGATCTGCAAGTGGAACATCGAGGACGCCAAGCGGGCCTTCGCCGGCGAACAGATCGACCCCATCCGACAGAAGCTGGACGTCCACTACCAGCCCGGCCACAACCACACCTCGATGGGGCAGACCAAGGAGGCTGACGGCAAGTGGCTGATCTCGCTGAACAAGTTTTCCAAGGATCGCTATCTGAACGTCGGTCCGCTCAAGCCGGAGAACGATCAGCTGATCGACATCTCCGGCGACGAGATGGTCCTCGTGCACGACAATCCGACTTTCGCCGAGCCGCACGATGCCACGCTCGTGCACCGTTCGAAAATCGAGCCGGTGAGCCTCTGGAGCCGCGACGACCCGTTCTTCGCCGATGCGGTGAAGCAGGCGGCGGCGGACGGCGTCGACCTGACCTCTGACTCCAAGGTCATTCGCGACGGCAACAAGGTCCGCGTCTACATGATCTCGATCGCGCCCGCTTTCGGCCTCGAGGAGTTCACCGTCAAGCAGGGCGACGAGGTGACGGTCTACGTTACCAATGTCGACGAGGTGGAGGATCTCACCCACGGGTTCAGCATCGTCAACTACGGCATCAACATGGAAGTGGCACCGCAGGCGACCGCCTCCGTGACATTCAACGCGAGCAAGCCCGGCGTCTACTGGTACTACTGCTCGTGGTTCTGCCATGCGATGCACATGGAGATGAAGGGCCGGATGCTTGTCGAGCCGCAAGCGGTCTAGGCTGGTGGCCCGTCTCGTCATGATCATCGTGGGCATGGCGGCTTTGATCGCCGCCATGCCCGGTGCGCCCGCCTGGGGCGACGTCATCCAGCTGGCACCGGGCGCGGGCCTGCAGGCCGCGATCGATGCTGCTTCGCCGGGCGATGTCATACGGCTGAGCGCCGGCCGGCATGACGGCCCCGTCACCCTCGCCAAGACGCTGACGCTGGAAGGCGAAGCCGGAGCCATCGTCGCCGGCAGCGGGAGCGGCAGCGTCATCACCGTCAGCGCACCGGGGTCGGTTGTCCGGGGGCTCCAGATCACCGGCTCGGGGCGGAGCCTGCCCGACATGGACTCAGGCGTCTTCGTGGCGCAGTCGGCGAGCGGAACACGGGTGGAAGAAAACGAGATCCTGAACAATCTCGTCGGCATCTATCTGCATGGCGCCGAGAATTCCCTGGCCCGGGGCAACAGGATCGTCGGTCTTCGCGAAGGCCGGACCAGCGAAGCCGGCGACGGCATTTCCCTGTGGAATGCGCCGGGCGCCCAGGTGATCGGCAACGACGTCAGCTTCGGCAGGGACGGGATCTTCACCAAGACAAGCAAGGACAATGTCTTCCGCGCGAACCATTTCCGCAATCTCCGCTTTGCGGTCCACTACATGTACACTAACGACAGCGAAGTCAGCGACAATGTCTCCACGAACAATTCGGTTGGCTACGCGATTATGTATTCGCGGAATCTGCGCATCGCAGGAAACGTATCGGACGGCGATCGTGACCACGGCCTGATGCTGAACTATGCGAACGGCTCCGTGATCACCGAAAATACGGTGCGTGGCCGCATGCTGCCGGCGAACAGGTGGACGGCGGCGGGTCGGGTGAGGGGTGCTCACGCGGCTCCCGGGGCGGCGCTCGACGATCGGGCGGCGGAGGAGGATGGCATGCGACTCGGGCCCGAGAAATGCGTGTTCATCTACAATGCCAACAAGAACGAGTTCCACGACAACCTGTTCGAGGGGTGCTCCATCGGAATCCACTTCACCGCGGGCTCGGAGGGGAACGCCATCTCCGGCAATGCCTTCGTCCGCAACCGGATACAGGTGAAATATGTCGGCACCCGCGACCTGGACTGGTCGGCGGAAGGCCGGGGCAACTACTGGAGCGACAATCCGGCCTTCGACCTTGATGGAGACGGTATCGGCGACAACCCCTACCGGCCAAACGACCTGGTCGATCAGGTCCTGTGGACCTCGCCGCAGGCGAAGGTCCTGATGAACAGTCCGGCCGTGCAGGTGCTGCGATGGGCGCAGACCCAGTTTCCGGCGCTGCTGCCTGGCGGCGTGGTGGACAGCCGTCCGCTGATGGCGCCCCCTGCCCGGAGCATCGGCCATGACTGAGACCGTCCGCATCACCTCCGTCAGCAAGTCCTACGGAAAGGTGTCTGCCGTGGCGGACATCTCCTGTAGTTTCCACGAGGGCGAGACGGTCGCGCTCGTCGGGCACAATGGCGCCGGCAAGACGACGTTGATCAAGCTGATGCTCGGGCTGATCCGGCCGGACTCGGGCACCGTCAGGGTTCTGGGGGAGGACCCGGGGGCAGGCGAGTTCGCCGCACGGCGGAAGCTCGGCTACCTGCCGGAAAATGTCTCCTTCAACATGGCACTGACCGGGCGCGAGACCTTGCGCTTCTACGCGCGGCTGAAGCGGGTGCCGGCAGACACCGTCGGCCCGCTGCTGGAGCGCGTGGGCCTCGCCGACGCCGCGAACCGCCGCGTCGGAACCTATTCCAAGGGCATGCGCCAGCGGCTGGGCCTCGCCCAGGCGCTGCTCGGGCACCCCAGAGTGCTGCTCCTCGACGAGCCGACGACAGGGCTGGACCCGGCGCTGCGTCACATCTTCTACGAGATTGTCGCAGCGCTCCGCGCCGACGGCGCGACCGTGCTGCTCTCGTCGCACGCCCTGACCGAACTGGAGGGCAAGGCCGACCGGGTGGTGATCGTCGACCGCGGCGTCAAGATCGCCGACGGGCGGATCGACGAGCTTCGGCAGATCGCGCAGCTGCCGACGCGAATTCGGGTCAGGCTCGCCGACGGTGCCGCCGGCGCCGCGAACGACTGGATGGATGGCGCCGGCGCATGGCGGCGGATCAACGGCCACATGCTGGAGATCGACGCCAGCCCCGCGGACAAGATTCCGCTGCTGAGAAGCGCCGTTTCCCGCGGCATCCCGGTGACCGACATCGACGTCATGCCGCCGTCGCTCGACGAGCTCTATGCCCATTTCCTGGCCTCGGGAGGCCCGCGTCGATGAGGAACATTCTTCTGGTCGCCCGCAAGGAGATTCAGGAAGGTCTCCGCAACCGCTGGGTCCTCGCCACGACCCTGCTGCTGGCGGCCCTCGCCCTGACCCTGACCTTCCTGGGCAGCGCGCCGACGGGAAATGTCGGCGCCGGTGCGCTCGACGTGGTCATCGTGAGCCTTTCCAGCCTCACGATCTTCCTGGTCCCGCTGATCGCGCTGCTGATCTCGCATGACGCCATCGTCGGCGAGATGGAGCGCGGCACGATGCTGCTGCTCCTCAGCTATCCGATCGGGCGCTGGCAGGTGGTCATCGGCAAGTTCGTCGGGCACGTCGCCATCCTGTCCTTCGCGACGCTCATCGGCTACGGCGCCGCCGCGGCGGCCCTGGCCGTGACGGGCGTTTCCAGCGATCTGGCGAGCTGGACGGCATTCCTGTCGATGATCCTCTCGTCGATCCTGCTCGGGGCGGTGTTCATCGCCATCGGCTACCTGATCAGCGCCCTCGTCGCAGAGCGCGGCACGGCGGGCGGCATCGCCATCGGGGTCTGGCTGTTCTGCGTGCTCATCTACGACATGGCGCTGCTCGGCCTGCTTGTCGTCGACCAGGGGCGGGTCGTCGGCGGCGAGTTGCTGAGCGCGCTGCTGCTGGCCAACCCGACCGATGCCTACCGCCTGCTCAACCTGGGGTCGGAGAGCGTCGGCGCCCTGTCCGGCATGGGCGGCGTTGCAGACAATGCCGCTCTCGGAGCCACCACGTTGATCGTTGCCCTGCTGGCCTGGACCATCGTGCCGCTGGCAGCGGCGATCATGGTGTTTGCAAGGAGAGAGCTGTGAGACCGATCGTTGCCGCGGCGATCGCTGCCGTCCTGACGCTTGCGGGATGCAGCGACGACGACGAAACGCCGATGCCGACGCCCGTGGCGATGACGGAGGACGCCATCGGACACTATTGCGGCATGAACGTCCTCGAGCATCCCGGGCCGAAGGGGCAGATCATGCTTGGCCCCAATCCCGAGCCGGTGTGGTTCTCGTCAGCCCGCGACCTCGTTGCCTTCACCATGCTGCCGGAAGAGGCGAAGAACATTTCCGCCCTCTACGTTTCCGACATGGCCAAGGCCGCCAGCTGGGAGTCGCCCGGCGCTGACAACTGGGTCGAGGCGCGCCAGGCCTTCTACGTCATCGGAAGTTCGATGCGCGGCGGCATGGGCGCGCCCGAAACGGTGCCGTTCTCGTCCGAGGTGGCAGCCGCCGCGTTCGCCGACCGCAACGGGGGCGAAGTCGTCCGGTTCGCCGATATTCCGCCCGACTACGTGCTGGGAACCGACGACGTCGCCGTGGATGACGGCCCATCGCCCCAGACCTCGGAACCAACTCACTAGGAGCCATGTCATGGCCCGAGCTCTCAGCCGCCGCCGCTTCATTTCCATCACCGCTTCTGCCGTCGGGCTGGGACTGCTTCCCGCCGGCGCCAACGCCAGGCAAGGCGTGGAAACCGTGACCTGGGAGGGACAGGCGTTGGGTGCCGCGGCATCGATGACAGTCCACCACACCGACAAGGCCGCGGCCGAGCGGCTGGTAAGGCAGGCCCTGGCCGAGTTGTCGCGCCTGGAGCGGATCTTCAGCCTCTACCGGAGCGACACGGCGCTGTCGGAACTGAACAGGACAGGTGTCCTTGCCGCGCCTCCGCGCGAGCTCGTGGATATTCTCGGCGCTGCCCGGGTGGTCTGGGAGCGGACCGGCGGCGCTTTCGATCCCAGCGTCCAGCCTTTGTGGAACCTCCTCGCGCAACATTTCGGCGGCGCCGATCCAGATCCGTCCGGCCCTTCGGAAGGGCGGTTGCGGGAAGCGCTGGACCTCGTCGGCTATGGCGAGGTGCTGGTCAGCGAGGACAGGATCGCTCTCGGCCGACGCGGCAAGGCGCTTACCCTGAACGGCATTGCCCAGGGCTTCGTCACCGACCGTATCGTGGCTGTTCTCCGCCGGGGCGGCGTGGCGAACAGCCTCGTCGACATGGGCGAGATCCGCGCACTCGGTTCCAGGCCCGACGGCAGCCCGTGGCGGGTGGGTGTCGGCTTCGATCGGCAAGGCCGGGGGCTCCAGCGCGTGCTCGAGATCGCGGACAAGGCCGTCGCGACGTCCAGCCCCGACGGCTACCGCTTCGCCGACGGGGGACGCTTCAACCACCTCATCGATCCCCGCAGCGGGCTCGGGGCAAGCCGTTACCGCAGCATCACGGTCGTCGCCCCGGACGCCACGACCGCGGATGCGTTCTCCACGGGGTTCAGCCTCTTGCCACCGGAAGACATCCGCAAGATCGCTGCCGCCTGGCCGGGACTGCAGGTCCAGCTACGGGAAGCCTCGGATACCGGGTCGTTGCTGGAGTTCTAGCCGACCTGCCGCGCCAGCGTCGCTCTGGCTCAGGTCCAGCGGCCATCGCGCACATCAAACGACAAACAAGCCGGCCGATCGTATCGACTGACTCTAGCAGCCGATCGTCGGCCTGACGGCCGCACATCGCGACCGGAGGGAGCCGGCCGGCATTGCTGGCGCGTGCGCGCGGTCGTCTCGCTCGCGCTGAATGCCGGGAAGCGCCAAGCCGGCGCAAGCACGAGCCCTCAGATCAACCGGCAGACCGCCAGCCGACAATTCGGCCGAACAGCATCCTGCATGCAACCGCATCCCCAGGATGTTTGTCGCTACGCAGAGAACGGCCGCTCCGACGGGCATAGACATGTATCTGCGAACAAGAGGTCGGAAAGGGCCGTGTCATGAACATCCGGAGCATGCTTCTCACAACTGTAGCCGCTGGCGTGCTTGCCTTGAGTTTCGGGTTCTCGGGACCGGCCGTCGCAGACCCCGCGCACCAGCATATCTCGGAGCTCGGAAGTCATGACGCGCCGGTCGACATCGTCCGGAAGGCGACGGATCTGCCGGCGTCCATCGGCGACCGCGGACCGGAGACGGTGCGGGTCCGCCTGGAGACGGTGGAAGTCATCGGCAGGCTCGCCGACGATACCAGCTACCACTACTGGACCTTCAACCGGAAGGTGCCCGGGCCGCTCGTGCGGGTCCGGGTCGGCGACAGGGTCGAAGTCCTGCTGGAGAACCATGCGGACAACATGGCCATGCACAACGTGGACTTCCACGCCGTCACCGGACTTCACGGGGGCGGACATGCCACCCTCGCCGCCCCCGGCGAGGAGAAGGGGTTCACCTTCAAGGCGCTGAAACCGGGCCTCTACGTCTATCACTGCGCGGTCGGTCCGGCGGCACAGCATATCGCAAACGGCATGTACGGGATGATCCTGGTCGAACCGGAAGGTGGCCTGCCGCCGGTCGATCACGAGTTCTACGTCATGCAGGGCGAGATCTATACCGAGGAGGCGTTCGGGACACCCGGCGAGCTGACCGAGAGCTATGACAAGCTGATGGATGAGCAGCCGGAGTACTACGTCTTCAACGGCGCCGCGGAAGGCCTGACGGGCGACAATGCGATGAAGGCGAAGGTCGGCGAGACCGTCCGCATCTATTTCGGCGTGGGCGGGCCCAACAAGACCTCGAGCTTCCACGTCATCGGCGAGATCTTCGACAAGGTGTACGACCTCGGATCGCTGACCGGCGAGGCGCGGGCGGACGTGCAGACGATCAGCGTGCCTCCTGGCGGGGCCGCCGTCGTCGACCTCAAGCTCGACGTGCCGGGCGAGTATCTGCTGGTCGATCACGCCCTGTCGCGGGTGGGTCGGGGTCTGGTCGCCAAGTTGATCGTCGACGGACCGGAGCAGCCAGACATCTACCACGAAGGCGTCGACCAGATGCTCGGCCTGCTGACGCAATAGCCGACATGGAAGATGGCTGGCGTTCGGGCGGCCCGCGAGACCGCCCGAACCGCGTTCCAGCCCGCGCCTTTCCGGAACAAGCGAAACAGGAAATGCCCGATGGCTGCTGCCTCATCTGCCACATCCGACCGTTCCGCGCCCCGCGCGGCGCGCAAGTCGGGTGACCTCTCCCGCGACGGCCGGGGAAGGATCCGCTCGATGCCGCCGATCCTGCACTACGGCTTCAGGCCCTTCTTCTTCCTGGCTGCACTCCATGCCGGGCTCGCGATCCCGCTCTGGCTCTGGGCTTTCTTCAGCGGCGTCCGGTTCGGTGGTCCGTTCGACGGCATGCAGTGGCATGCGCACGAGATGCTGTTCGGCTATCTAGGCGCGGTCCTCGCGGGCTTCATCCTGACGGCCATTCCCAACTGGACCGGCCGGCTACCTCTCAGCGGGCTGCCGCTGCTGGCGCTCGTCGGCCTGTGGATCGCCGGAAGGGCAGCCTGCCTGCTTTCGCCCGACCCGTGGCTGGCGATGGCGGTGGACCTCGCCTTCCCCGCCATTCTCGGCTTCGCCATCTGGCGCGAGGTTCTTGCCGGGCGGAACTGGAAGAACGTCCCGGTCGCGGCGATGTTCACCGTCCTCGGCCTGGCCAATGCCGCCGATCATCTGGCCGGCATGGGCATCGCGCCATACGGCCTCGGTCAACGTCTGGCACTCGCCGTCGCCGCGATCCTGATCGCCCTCATCGGCGGCCGGATCGTGCCCAGCTTCACGCGCAACTGGCTGGTCAAGGAGGGCTCGGTCGCGCTGCCGTCGCCCTTCGGCGCGCTCGACAGGGCTGCTCTCGCGGTGTTGGCCGTCGCGATGCTGGCGTGGGTCAGCTTCCCGCAGACGCCAGCAGCGGGCGCCGCGCTCTCGGTGGCCGGTCTGCTGCTCGCGGCGCGGCTGACCCGCTGGCGTGGTGCGGCGACGGCGGCCCAGCCGATCCTGTTCGTCCTCCACGTCGGCTATGCGTGGCTTTCCCTCGCCCTGGTCCTCATGGGCATCAGCCAGGTCGCCGCGTTCCTGCCGCCATCGGCTGCGCTCCACGCCCTGACGTCGGGAGCCATCGGCACCATGACGCTCGCGGTCATGACGAGAGCGAGCCTCGGCCACACCGGACGGGCGATCGTCGCCGACCGCTCCATCGTCGCCATGTATGGGATGGTGTCTGCCGGAGCCGCCCTGAGAGTCGCAGCGCCGTTGACAGGTGACGGATACACGACAGCGCTCGCCTTGGGCGGAGCCCTCTGGTGCTGCGGCTTCCTGCTGTTCGCGGTCCGGTTCGCGCCGGTCCTCTGGGGGTCCCGCGCCGGCGCCTGAAGGCCGGCGCCACGTTCTCCGTCGCGATGGACGGACCGCGGGGCGCGCCGACCGGAAAGCTTCGATGCCGCTCTCGTCGACGGGCGCCACGCCCCTCCGCTGCACCATGAACGGAAGCACCGCCGGCTAGGGCCAGGCGGTGCTTCGGATAACTCCCGGATCTCGCCGCCTGTGGTTGGAGGGACCGCGCGGCGGCGGCTTCCGGTCCCTCCGGACGTTTCGCCTCAGTTCGACGTGAGCGCTTTGCCGAAGAGGTCGGCAAAGGCGGCCTTGGCCTTGCCGGGATGGGTAACGGCCCGAGCCTCTTCCGCATTCGCAGCGTCGCCGACCTTGATCAGCGCGACCATGCCCATGCCGTAGTGCGGCGTGCACTTGACGCCGTAGAGGCCCTCGGCGTCCACGGTAACCGTAAATCCCTCGTTGAACTTGCTCTTGAAGGGCTCGGCCCCCTCGGGAAGCATCCCCTTGATGCTCTCGACGTTGTGTCCCTTGTCGGCCGGTACGAAGTGGATCGTATCGCCGGGAGCGGCGACGATCAGGTCCGGCTCGAACACCATCACGCCCTTGGCGCCCTTGTTGCGCATGTGGACTTCGATTTCCGCCGCCCCGGCCGCGCCTGCGACCATGACTGCACCGAGCGTGATCGCCGTCAGAAGTTTTCTCATTTGCCTGTCCTCTTGTTCCGACAGCTTGGGCTGCCGTTGCCCCCTCCCTAGCCCGGCCTGCGGAACGACAGTTTGCGCCGGCGCAAATGCCCGGTAGAAGATGGGTGACTTGGCTTCGAGAGAGACGTGCATGACGCTGGACAGGTCGCTGATCGCAGGACTTCCGGCCTTCGCCGGCCTTTCGGCCGACGATCTGGACGCGATCCTGGCTTCGGCCCGCTCCAGCCGCTTTCCCAGGGATTCGGAGATCTTCGCCCAGGGCGCGGATGCGCAGCAGTTCTTCCTCCTGCTGTCGGGACACGTGAGGGTGGTCCGCGCCACGCCCGAGGGGGAGCAGGTGATCGCTCGCTACATCAACGAGGGCGAACTCCTCGGCATCGCGGTGGCCATGGGCAGCAGCACCTACCCGGCGAGCGCGATAGCCGCGGTCGACTGCGTGGTCCTGGCGTGGCCGAACGCGGTCTGGCCGGAACTCCGGTCCCGTGTCCCCGCCTTCGGCGCGAACGCCTACCAGACCCTCGGCAATCGCCTCCAGGAAACCCAGGCGCGGGTCGTCGAAATGTCGACCCAGCAGGTCGAGCAGAGGATTGCCAGCGCCGTGCTCCGGCTGGTGGCACAAGCGGGCCGGAAGACGGCCGAGGGGATCGAGATCGACTTCCCGATCAGCCGCCAGGACATTGCCGAGATGACCGGCAGCACGCTCCACACCGTCAGCAGGCTGCTGAGCGCCTGGGAAGACCAGGGCTTCGTTCGCAGCGGCCGGAAAAAGGTCACCGTCACCGACCCGCACGCGCTGATGCTCGTGGCCGAGGCGAGGCGCGGAAGATAAGCCCCCTTCCTGGCCGCCGGCGCCGGGAGGAGCGGGGCGATCCCAGGCGCAGCAGGCCGAGGTGCTCGCGGCCCCGGGACCCTTCCTCGCAATATGGCACAGGATGCCGGTTGGGCGCCGGGGCGGAAGTGCGCGCGCAGCGACCTGCGGTTAATCCGGCTCGGCGCGCATCGCGGCAAGAAGTTCCGCGGAGAACCTGGCTTCGTCGACCACATGGGCGGCACACGCATCCGCGACCGTGTGGAACATCCCGATGGGGCAGCCGATGCACAGCATCCCGTTGCGGATCATCACACCAATGGTGGCGGGCCATATCCGCATGATTTCACTGACAGGCATGTTCGGATCAATCGCTGACGGTCTCATCCGGCCGGTCTCCCTGAAGGCCCTGCAATGAGCCCTCCTCGACCTGCGATCGTTGTGCCGGGTCAAACAGCGGCGCGAAAGTGCCGCCGGATGAGGTCGGCGCCGCCGCCTGTCCCTCAAAGGGAAGTCCGCCGGTCGGATGCGAGCGGCCACTTCCCCTTGCAGTTGCCGTGAAGACGCCCGCGTAAAACTCGTATGGAATTTTTACGCCCGTCTCGCCCAATTAGATCGCGATCCCGAAAGGAGGGTTCGCATGTTCGATCTACTTTACCTGGCCGTGGGGCTGGGCTTCTTCGCGCTGATGGGCGCCTATGCGCGCTGGGCAGGGCAGGCCTGACGATGTTCGACCTCGTCCTCGGCGGCGCCGTCGCGCTCGCTCTCGCCGCCTATCTCGTCTTCGCCCTGGTTCGCCCCGAGCGGTTCTGACGCTTCCCGACATCTCGAAAGGCAGGTGCCATGTCCGTCGTCGGCTGGCTGCAAATTCTCGTCATTCTTCTCGCGGTGGTCGCCTTCGCGATCCCGCTCGGCGCCTTCATGGGGCGCGTCTTCGCCAATGAGCGGACGTTCCTGACGCCCGTTCTCGGGCCCGTCGAGCGCGGCTTCTACCGCATCGCCGGGATCGATCCAGCCAAGGAGCAGGGCTGGCTCGGCTATACGCTCGCCATGCTCGTCTTCAACGCCGGCGGCTTCCTTCTCCTTTATCTGCTGCTGCGCTTCCAGGGCGTCCTGCCGCTGAACCCGCAAGGCTTCGCCGGCCTCGCGCCGGACCTTGCCTTCAACACGGCGGTCTCGTTCGTCACCAACACCAACTGGCAGGCCTATGGTGGCGAGACCACGATGAGCCATCTCAGCCAGATGGCGGGGCTGACCGTGCAGAACTTCCTGTCGGCGGCCACCGGCATCGCGCTGGCGGTCGCCCTTGTGCGGGCCTTCGCGCGCTCCGGCATGCAGACCGTCGGCAATTTCTTCACCGACGTCACCCGCGCGACGCTCTACGTGCTGCTGCCCCTCGCGATCGTCACCGGCCTCGCGCAGGTGGCGATGGGCACGCCGCAGACCTTCGAGGCCTCAGCGACGGTCACGACGCTGGAAGGCGGCGAACAGACGCTGGCACTCGGCCCCGTCGCCTCGCAGATCGCCATCAAGCAGCTCGGCACCAACGGCGGCGGCTTCTTCAACGTCAACGCGGCGCATCCCTACGAGAACCCGTCGCCGCTCTCCAACGCCCTGACGATCTGGCAGATGCTGGTGGTCTCGACGGCGATCGTCTTCGCCTTCGGTCGCCTCATCGGCGACCGGCGCCAGGCCGTCGCGCTGCTTTCCGTCATGGCGCTGCTGCTGGTGACGGGCATTGGCGTCGCCTACTGGGCGGAAGCCGCCGGCACGCCGATCCTCGCCGCCGCCGGGCTCGACCCGTCGGGCGGCAACATGGAGGGCAAGGAAGTCCGCTTCGGCCTCGCCGCATCGGCAATGTTCGCGGCGGTCACCACCGGCCTCTCGGACGGCGCGGTCAACGCGATGCACGGCTCCTTCACGCCGATCGGCGGCATGGTGCCGATGGTGCTGATCATGCTCGGCGAGATCCTGCCGGGCGGCGTCGGCTCCGGGCTCTACGGCATCCTGGTCATCGCCATCATCGCCGTCTTCATCGCCGGGCTGATGGTCGGGCGCACGCCCGAATATCTCGGCAAGAAGATCGAGGCGAAGGAGATGAAGATGGCGATCCTCGCGATCCTGATCCTGCCCGCTGCGATCCTCGGCTTCTCGTCGGTCGCCGCGGTGCTGCCCACCGCTCTGGCGGGACTCGGCAATGCCGGTCCGCACGGCCTGTCGGAGATCTACTATGCCTACAGCTCGGCATCCGGCAACAACGGCTCGGCCTTTGGCGGCCTGTCGGCGAACTCGCCCTGGTGGAACACCACCCTGGGCCTCGCCATGCTGCTCGGGCGCTTCGCCTACATCGTGCCGATGATGGCCATCGCCGGTTCGCTGGTGGCCAAGACCCGGCTCGCACCGTCCTCCGGAACGTTCCCGACGCACGGGCCGCTTTTCGTCGGGCTGATGGCGGGGATCATCCTGATCCTCGGCGGATTGCAGTTCTTCCCGGCGCTCGCCCTCGGCCCGATCGCCGAGCAGGTCCAGATGCTCGCCGGCAAGACCTTCTGACGAGAGCGCCTCCCGGCCGTCTGGCGCGGGAGGCGGTTCGGCTCGTTTCACCCTCATCCCCGTCGGCCGTCCTCGCACGAGGAGCCGACCATAAGGAACCACTGCCATGGCTGCCAAAGCGGTCAATTCCACCTTCCGGCCCGACCTCGTCGGGCGCGCCACGATCGACGCCTTCCGAAAGCTCAACCCGGCTGCCCTCCTGCGCAACCCGGTGATCTTCGTGACGGAAATCGTCGCGGCCGTCGTCACCGTCCTCTTCGTGCGCGACGTCCTCGCCGGCAACCCGCTGCTGTTCACCGGCCAGATCATGGCCTGGCTGTGGTTCACCGTGCTCTTCGCCAATTTCGCCGAGGCCATCGCAGAGGGGCGCGGCCGGGCCCAGGCGGACAGCCTGAAGCGCTCGCGCACCGACACCGTGGCCAAGAAGCTCGCCAATCCGAAGGACCGGTCGAGCGTCCAGCGCCTGTCGGCCCTCGACCTCAAGGTCGGCGACCATGTCCTGGTCGAGACCGGCGATCTCATCCCGGGTGACGGCGAGATCGTCGAGGGCATTGCCTCGGTCAACGAAGCCGCCATCACCGGCGAGTCCGCGCCGGTGATCCGCGAGGCCGGCGGCGACCGCTCGGCGGTCACCGGTGGCACCACCGTCGTCTCCGACTGGCTGGTGGTGCGCATCACCGCGGCGCCTGGCTCGTCGTTCCTCGATCGGATGATCGCGCTGGTCGAGGGGGCCGAGCGGCAGAAGACGCCGAACGAGCTGGCGCTGACGATCCTGCTCGTCGGCATGACGCTGATCTTCCTGATCGCCGTAGTCACGCTGACCGGCTTCTCGGCCTACAGCCAGGCGGCCGTCTCCGTGCCGATCCTCGTCGCGCTTCTGGTCACGCTGATCCCGACGACCATCGGCGGCCTGCTTTCGGCGATCGGCATCGCCGGCATGGACCGGCTCATCCGGCACAACGTGCTCGCGATGTCCGGCAAGGCGGTGGAGGCCGCCGGCGACGTCGATACGCTGCTCCTCGACAAGACCGGCACGATCACCTTCGGCAACCGCATGGCTTCGGAGTTCGTCGCCGTCCAGGGCGTGACCGAGACCGAAGCCGCGCATATCGCGGTCCAGGCCTCGCTGGCCGACGAGACGGCGGAGGGCCGCTCGATCCTCGTGCTGGCGCGCGAAAAATACGGCATCGCCATTCCGGACGCGCCGGCGGGCGAAGCGACCTTCATCCCGTTCTCGGCCACGACGCGCCTCTCCGGCGTCGACATGGCCGGCAAGAGCATCCGCAAGGGCGCGATCGACGCGATCCGCAAATTCGTCCGCGAGACGGCCGGCCGCGACGTGCCGGAGCCGCCGGCCTTCGCCGCCGCGGTGGAGCGGATCGCCAAATCCGGCGGGACACCGCTCGGGCTTGCCGAGAACGGCCGCTATATCGGGGTGATCCACCTGAAGGACGTGGTGAAACCGGACATCAAGGAGCGCTTCGCCGAGCTGCGCCGCATGGGGATCAGGACGGTCATGGTGACGGGCGACAACCCGGTCACCGCGGCCGCCATCGCCTCGGAGGCCGGTGTCGACGACTTCATCGCGGAGGCGACGCCGCAGGACAAGCTGAACTACATCCGCAACGAGCAGCGCCAGGGCCGGCTCGTCGCCATGTGCGGCGACGGCACCAACGACGCGCCGGCGCTCGCCCAGGCGGATGTCGGCGTCGCCATGCAGTCGGGAACCCAGGCCGCCCGGGAGGCCGGTAACATGGTCGATCTCGACAGCGATCCGACCAAGCTGATCGAGATCGTCGGCATCGGCAAGCAGCTGCTGATGACCCGCGGTTCGCTGACGACCTTCTCGATCGCCAACGACGTCGCGAAGTATTTCGCGATCATCCCGGCATTGTTCATCGCCGCGATCCCCGAGCTCGGCGTGCTCAACGTCATGGGCCTTGCCTCGCCGGAAAGCGCGATCCTGTCGGCGGTGATCTTCAACGCCCTCGTCATCGTCGCGCTGATCCCGCTGGCGCTGAAGGGCGTGCCCTACCGGCCGATGGACGCGGCGACCGTGCTCCGCCGCAACCTCGCCATCTACGGCCTTGGCGGCATCCTGGTGCCGTTCGTCGGCATCAAGCTGATCGACGTCGCCGTCTCCGCCCTTGGCCTCGCCTGAACCCCTCCCAAGGAGACCAACCATGCTTTCCCAGATCCGCGCCGCGGCGACACTCCTCGGCATCTTCACCGTGCTGCTCGGCCTCCTCTACCCGGCAGCCATGACCGCCGTCGCGGGTGCGGTCTTTCCGGACCAGGCGTCGGGCAGCCTCGTTACCCGCGACGGAACCACGGTCGGCTCGGCGCTGATCGGCCAGCCCTTCTCGCAGGCGGGATATCTCCATCCGCGCCCCTCGGCGGCGGGCGACGGCTACGATGGTGCCGCCTCCTCCGGCACCAACCTCGCGCCTACCAGCGCCAAGCTGGCCGAACGGATCGGGGCCGATGCCGCCGCGCTGAAGGCCGAGACCGGCGCCTCCCTGCTGCCGGCCGACGCCGTCACCACGTCCGGCAGCGGCCTCGACCCCGATATTTCGCCGGCTTACGCGGCGCTTCAGGCGCCGCGCATCGCCGAGGCGCGCGGCATGGCGGTCGACGATGTCCGGCGCCTCATCGCCGGCGGCACGTCGGGCCGGACGTTCGGCATCCTCGGCGAGCCCCGCGTCAACGTGCTCGCCGTGAACGTCGCGCTCGATGCCGCCGCCCCGGCGGCAACCCCCGATGCGGTCCCGCAGCCCGGCGTGCCCACGGCCTCGACGGCGACGCCCGCCGGTTGATCCGGCCGCCGGGCGGCCACACATGATCGCTGAGGGGGCGCCGGCCGGCGCCCCCTCAGGCATTCCAGCCGTCATGCCGCCGCAGCGACCCGAAAGGCGCTCATGATCCCCGACGACGCGCCCCGCGCCTCCGCCGACGCCCTGCTCGCCCATGCCGAGCGAGAAGGGCGCGGCAGGCTGCGCCTGTTCCTCGGCGCGGCACCCGGCGTCGGCAAGACCTTCGCCATGCTCCAGGCCGCGCGCGGCGCCAAAGCGGCCGGCCGCGACGTTCTCGTCGGGGTCGTCGAGACCCACGGCCGGGCCGATACGGAAGCGATGATCGCCGGCCTCGAGGTGCTGCCCCGCCAGCTGGTGCCGTACAAGGGCCGCCTCGTCGCCGAGTTCGATATCGACGCGGCGCTCGCCAGGCGACCGTCGCTGCTGATCGTCGACGAATATGCCCACTCGAACGTGCCCGGATCCCGGCATCCCAAGCGCTGGCAGGATGTTGCCGAACTCCTGCAGGCGGGGATCGACGTCTGGACGACCATGAACGTCCAGCATGTCGAGAGCCTCAACGACGTCGTCCAGCGGATCACCGGCGTCCGGGTGCGCGAGACGGTGCCAGACACCACGCTTCAGGTCGCCGACGAGATCGTCCTCGTCGACCTGCCGTCCGACGAGCTGATCCGCCGCCTCGCCGAGGGCAAGGTCTATGTCGAGGACACCGCGACGCGGGCCTCGCAGAACTTCTTCAAGCCGTCGAACCTGACCGCCCTGCGCGAACTGGCCCTCCGACAGGTGGCGGCGCAGGTCGACAGCGATCTGCTCGAGCGCATGCAGGGCGGGGCGATCGAGGGCCCGTGGGCCGCCGGCGAGCGGCTGCTCGTCTGCCTCGGCCCCAACGATTCCGCCGAGCGCCTGGTGCGCGGTGCCAAGCGGCTGGCCGATCTTCTCGACGCGCCCTGGTTCGCGGTGACGATCGAGCGCCCCGGCGTGACGCCGGACGAAGACGAGGCCAACCGGCTGGAAAAGGCGATGCAGCTGGCCGAGGCGCTGGGCGCCGAGACCCGGCGGCTCGTCGGCTCGGACCTGCCGAACGAGCTGCTTCGCTTCGCGCGGTTCGAGAACGTCAGCCAGATCGTCGTTGGCAAGGCCCGCGGTCGCGGGCTGTGGCCGCGGCGGCGCAGCCTTGCCGACGCCCTGGTCCGACGCGCCACGGGGGTTTCGATCCATGTCCTGACAGGCGAAGAGGAGGAGCGACGGCCGGTCCTGCGGCTGCCGGATCTGGGAACATGGAACGGTTATGCGGCCGCGGTGGCCAGCGTAGTGGCGGCGACACTCATCGGCTCCCAGATGCTGCGCTTCGTCCCGCTCCCCAACGTCTCGATGGTCTACCTCCTCGCCGTCCTGGTGCCCGCCATCGCCTACGGCACGTGGCCGGCGGTGTTCGCGTCGTTCCTGTCCTTCGTGGCCTACAATTTCTTCTTCATCGACCCGACCAAGACCTTCACGATCGCGCGCCCGCACGAGGTGCTGGCGCTGGTGATGTTCCTGATCATCGCCGTCTCCATGTCGGCCGTGGCCGGGCAGGCGCGCGAGCAGATCCGTGCGTCGGCGGCGCGGACGCGGGCCGCGCGTCGCCTGTACGAATTCACCCGCAAGCTCTCCGCGCTGCCCGACCAGGCGCGGGTGATGGAGGCGGCGGCCAGCGAGATCAACGCCGCGGTCGGCCGCGCCTGCGTCCTGCTGCGCCCCGATGGCGACGACCTTCACATCGGCGCGTCCTGGCCGCCGGAGGATCGGCTCGACACGCCGGCACGGGCGGCAGCCCGCTGGGCGTTCGATCGCGGCGAGCCGGCGGGGGCCGGCACAGGGACGCTGCCGAACAGCGGCTGGACGTTCCTGCCGCTCGTCGTGCCCGGCGGCCAGGTCGGCGTGATCGGCGTCGAACGCGCGGCCGACGGCCGGCCCCTCGCCGTGGAGACACAGACGCTCCTCCTGGCGCTCGCCGAACAGACGGCGGCCGCTCTGCACCGCGCCCTCTTGTCGACCGAGGTGCGCACGGCCCGGACCGCCGCCGAAACCGAGCGGGTGCGCAACATCCTGCTCGCCTCGATCAGCCATGATTTCCGCACGCCGCTCGCCTCGGTGCTGGGCGCCGCGACCGCGCTCATCGAATACCAGGAAAGGCTCGATCCGGCGGCGCGCGCCGATCTCCTGGCGCAGATCCGGGACGAGGCACGCCATCTCGACTCGATGGTCCGCAATCTCCTGTCCATGACGCGGCTGGAGGCGGGTGCGCTCGAACTCAACCGCGAGGGCGTCGACATCCGCGATGTCCTGGAGCGCGCCGTCGACACGGCGACCAAACGCGGCGCCACCCAGCACTTCGCCGTCAGGCTGCGCAACGAGCCGCTTCTCGCCTGCGCCGATCGCGCCCTGCTCGACCAGGCCGTCGGCAACATCGTCGGCAATGCCGTGCGGCACGCGGGTGCCGACGCCCACGTGACGCTGTCTGCAGACCGGGAGGATGGCGGTATCGTCCTCGACATCGTCGACGACGGGCCCGGCATTCCGGAAGGCTTGCGCCCGCATGTCTTCGAGAAATTCTCCCGCGCCCACCGGTCGGCGGCCGACGGTGGCGAGAGCGCGGGCCTCGGCCTTGCCATCACCCGCGGGATCATCGAGGCCCATGGCGGCACGGTGGAACTCCTGCCGGCAGATCCGGCGCATCCGGTGGGTGCGGCGTTCCGGATCCGCCTGCCGGCCAGAGCGGAAGGCGCCCGATGAAACAGCCGACAATCCTGGTCGTCGACGACGAGCCGGCCATCCATCGCTTCCTCAAGCCTTCGCTGACCGCCGAGGGTTATCTCGTCATCCAGGCCATGAACGGCACGACCGCCCTGGCGCTGGCGGCATCCGAGCGGCCCGACGCCATCGTTCTCGACCTCGGCCTGCCCGACATCGACGGCAAGCGCGTGATCGAACGGCTGCGCCGTACGTCGGACGTGCCGATCGTGGTGCTCTCGGCACGCGACCGGGAGGCGGAAAAGGTGCAGGCGCTGGATCTCGGCGCCGACGACTATGTCGAAAAGCCCTTCGGCATCGGCGAACTGATGGCGCGGCTTCGCGCGGCGCTCCGCCATCGACAGCCTGCCGCGCCGGGGCTTCTGAAGTCCGGCGACCTGTCGCTCGATCTTGAAGCCCGGATCGTGCGGAACGGGGCTCACACCGTCAAGCTGACACGCCGCGAGTTCGATCTGCTCGCCATCCTGCTCCGGCACGCCGGCAGGGTGGTGACCCACAAGCATCTTCTCCACGAGGTCTGGGGAAAGGCCAACGAGGCGGACACGCAGTATCTGCGGGTCTATATCGGCCATCTGCGGCAGAAGCTGGAAGATGACCCTGCCGCCCCGACCCGCATCCTCACCGAAGCGGGCGTGGGCTATCGCCTGGTCTGAGCGCCGGCATCATGAGTGCGTGGTGAGGTAACCAGGAACCGGACCGAGCGCTTGCCACCTCACCCGGCCCGGAAACCGTTTCCGATTCCACAGTGGCCGAAAGCGGCCTGACCGATTCCGAGGCGCCGTCGCGGATAGCTGCCCTTCCGTTTCCGACCCGGCCTGGAACTTCGTGAACAATCGCCGAGATTCCATAAGCTGCCGTTCATCGTTTGCCAGGCCGCCACAACCGGTTCAGCTATCGGATCAGGCACGACCCTCCACCGGTGGGCCGGGCTTCCAGCACCGCACGAGACAACGGACATAGCAAAATCTGACGAGAAACCGTCGATGATGCCGATCCGGCGTCGCCCTTCCTCGCAGCGACAGGAGTCGCTAGCGTCACGAGACCCACTGCTTGCTCGGTAATGGGCTGGGTCACAGGCAGACAGGCGCAAACAGGGAAGCACACTTGAAGAAACAGAGGCCAGAGATCGGCGCGCTGAGAGGGCCTCCCCCGCTGAGTCTCATCGACCGCATGCGCCAGCAACTGCCGACCATGAAGCGCGCCGACAAAGCGGTCGCCGATGCCCTGCTGGAGAATATCGACGTCGCAACCCGGAGCAGCGTCAAGGCGCTGGCCGCCCGCGCCGGAGTCAGCGAGCCCAGCGTCATCCGCTTCGCCCGCCACATGGGCTGCGACGGGTTCAGCGACTTCAAGATCCGGCTGGCCCAGGACTACGCCATCGGGCGGATGTATCTCTCCGCCGACTACCAGCACCCGGCCGACACCGGCAGCGACGTCGCCGGGCATGTCTACGAGGCGACGAGCCAGGCCCTCGCCAGTGCCTTCGCGCAGCGCGACCCCGCCGCACTCGACCGCGCTGCCGATCTGATCGACGGGTCCCGGCGGGTCTTCTGCTTCGGCGTCGGCGGCAGTTCTGCCAACGTGGCCGCGGAGGCCGAGAACCGGCTCTTCCGCCTGGATCTAGCGGCCAGCGCCACCGCAGATGCCTACAAGCAGCGGATCACCGCGGCGACCGCCGGCAAGAACGACGTCTTCCTGATGTTCTCGGTCACCGGGCGCCCGCGCTCGCTGATCGAGAGCGCGCGCTCGGCGAAACAATGCGGTGCCTCGATCATCGCCGTCACGGCGCCCGCCACGCCGCTAGCCGAGGAGGCGGACGTCCTCATCCCGCTCATCGCCTTCGATGAGGAGAAGTTCTTCTACATGCCGAACCGCGGCAGGTACGGCCAGCTGTACATACTGGACTGCCTCGCCACGCTTCTCGGCGGCCGTCGCATGAAGCACATTTCCTCCAAGCTGTGGAACGCCCGCACGATGCTCGCCGATCTGAACGGCGAGAGCGAAAATCAGCCGGTCGGCGACTGAAAATGTAGCGTTGCGCCAATTTTTGTAGCTCGGAGCTCGGCGAAATTAACGAAAATTGCCGTATACAGGCATTTTCACCACGTCTGTTGACAGGGAATGTAGTTTTCGTACAAATTCTGTCTGAAAGCAGACGGAGACCATCGTGGACGGCATCGCTTCGCGCCAGGCGCATATCACCCGCTTCGAATTCGACGAGGTCGTCGTTCCGGCTCACCCCGGCGTCATCAACTCCGACAGTCTCGCCAAGCCGCTCCACATGCTTCCGGTCGGCGGCAAGGAGAGCTGGAGCGTGCAGTTCGACGAACTGCCGAAGCTGATCCTTCGCCTGCACCTTTCCGACGGCACGGTGGGTCTCGGCGAGTTCTACCGCGATCACGAATGGACTCGCGTCGAACAGATCGCCGACAACCTGATGGGACGCTCGATCGACGAGCTGATCCTGCAGAAGCTGCCGATCCCGCTCTGCCGCGAATATGACGGGTTCGAATGCGCGATCTGGGACGCCTATGCCAAGCAGCTCGGGGTCCCGCTGCATCGCCTGCTCGGCGGCGCGCTGCGCGACAGGATCGCGGTCAGCGCCTGGTCCAGCCACCGGACGCAGGAGGAGATCGGCCCCTGGGTCCGGCAGTACCAGGACCAGGGCTTCAAGGTCATCAAGTTCAAGTGCGATCTCGAGGACGACGTGCCGGGCTGGTGCGCCAGGATCGCCGAGCACGCCCCCGGCATGAAGATCATCTTCGATCCGAACCAGCGCTGGGAGAACCCGGGCAATGCCCGGCCGATCATCCGCGAGATCGAGAAGATCGGCAACGTCCTCGTCCTCGAGGATCCGATCCCGCGCTGGATGATGCTCGACTACAAGGAGCTGCGGCGCTTCTCGTCGATCCCGATCGCCCTGCACGTCTCCCTGCCGTACATCTACCAGGGGCAGCGTCCCTACGAGGCGATCGACGCCATCGCCCATGGCGCCGTCGACGGTTTCAACTTCAACGGCGGGCTGGCCGGGTTCCAGCAGCTCGACCACATCGCCCGCACGGCGGGCCTCTATTGCTGGCACGGTTCCGAAGTCGATCTCGGTATCCTCGAGGCGATGTACGTCCACCAATGTTCGGCCGCCGCCAGCTGCGTCTGGCCCGGCGACATCTTCGGCCGGATGATCCGCTCGCACGACCTTCTCGAGACGCCCCTTTCGGTCGAGCCGCCCTTCATCCATGTCCCTGCCGACGGGCCGGGCCTTGGCGTCAGGCTGAGCGAAGCCGCGCTCGAAAGCTTCGGCGTCGGCAAGCGCGTGGTCGACTGATCCGATGCGCTGGGAACGCCTCACCACACGCGAGATCCAGGACCTGCCGCGAAACCTGCCGGTGATCGTCAACGTCGCCGCGATCGAGCAGCACGGCCCGCATCTGCCGCTCGACACCGACGCGGTGATCGGCGGCGCGTTTCTCGACGCCCTGGAGGCCGAGGCCGGCGATGAAGTGCTGATCCTGCCGCAGGTCAAGGTCTGCTGCTCCGAGCACCACATGGACTTCCCCGGCACGCTCAGCATCGGCCATCGCAGCTTCCTCGACTATGTCGGCGCCATCCTGCAGTCGGTGGTCCGGCACGGCTTCCGCAATCTGGTGATCTTCAACAGCCATGGCGGCAACCAGGCCATCGGCCAGGTCCTGCTCGAGGACTTCGGGGCGTCGCATCGCGACTGCCGCATCGCGATGCTGACCTGGTGGCGGCTGGCCGGGCCGGAGATCGCGGCGATCCGCGACAGCGGCTTTGCCGGCGCCAACCACGCCTGCGAGCTCGAGACATCGCTGATGCTGCACATCGATCCGGCGGCGGTCCGCCGGCCCGATCGTCTTCCGGCCATGAGCTACGTGCCGACCCATGGCTGGGCGAACGCCGACATGATCATGCCGGCCCGTGGCGGGCTGTTTCGCTCCATGGCGGAGATGTCCGACGGGCTCGGCGTCGTCGGCGACCCGTCGCTGGCGACCGCGGCCAAGGGCCGGGCGATCGTCGAGGCAGTGACCAAACAATTGCTTGTCGTCGTCCGGGACATGTCCGGCGCCCCTTCCCTCGCAGACCCGAAACCGAAGGAGACTGAGAAATGTTGAAGGCATTGGCAAAAACCTGCCTTGCGGCGACGATGGCGTTCGGCGGCCTCGTCACCTCGGGCGCTGCGGCGATGGCGCAGGACGAGCCCGGCGGCATCATCACCGTCGCCACCATCGGCGAGCCGAACACGCTCGACCCGATGGCCGCCACGGGCGATCTTCTCGGCATGGTCACCCAGCATTTCCTGGAGACGCTCTACACCTTCGACAAGGAATGGAACGTCACCCCGCTGCTGGCGGCGGACCTGCCCGAAATCTCCAACGACGGGAAGACGGTGACGATCCCGCTGCGCCAGGGCATCAAGTTCCACAACGGCAAGACCATGACGGCGGACGACGTCGTCGCCTCGCTGGAGCGCTGGTTGAAGATCGCCTCCCGCGGCCAGCTGGTTGCCGACAAGGTGGAGAAGGTCGAGGCGACCGACGCCAACACCGTGACGATCTCGCTGAGCGCGCCGTTCGGCCCGCTGCCGGCGCTGCTCGCCTTCAACAATTCCGCGGCGGTCATCCTGCCGAAGGAGACGCTGGCCGAACCGCTGACCGAGTTCATCGGCACAGGGCCGTTCATGCTGAAGGAGCGGCGCCCCGACCAGTACATCCAGCTGGTCCGTTTTGAGGACTACCAGCCGCTGGAGGGCGAGGCCGACGGCTTCGGCGGTCGCCGCGAGGCGCTGCTCGATGAGGTGCGGTTCGTGCCGGTCCCCGACGCCAACACCCGCGTCGAAGGCGCCGTCGCCGGACAATACGACTACGCCGAGCTGCTGCCCGTCGAATCCTACGACCGTCTGACCGGACAGACCGAGCCGATGCTGACGGAATCCTTCGGCTGGCCGATGTTCATCATGAACACCAAGCAGGGGGTCATGACCGACCAGACCATGCGTAAGGCGGTGCAGGCCCTGCAGAATTCCGACGACCTCATGCTGGCTGCCTTCGGCGAGGAGCGCTTCTTCAAGGTCGACGGCGCGCTCTACCCCGAGGGCTATGTCTGGCGGAACGAGACCGGCGTCGAAGCCTACAACCAGGGCGACGTGGAGAAGGCCAAGAGCCTTGCCGAACAGGCCGGCTACGACGGCGAGCCGATCCGCATCCTCACCAGCCGGCAGTACGAGTTCCACTACAAGATGGCGCAGGTGCTGGACGCGTATCTGAAGTCCGCCGGGCTGAATTCGCAGCTGGACGTGGTCGACTGGGCAACGCTGGTGCAGCGCCGCGCCGATCCCGCCCTCTGGGACATCTTCATCACCCACAGCCCGTTCCTGCCCGATCCGGCGCTGATCGCGCCGCTGCCGGCGAGCTATCCCGGCTGGTGGTCGACGCCGGAGAAGGAAGAGCTCCTGACGGCGCTCAACACCGAGACCGACCTCGCGAAGCGCCAGGAGATATGGTCCGACATCCAGGGCCTCATCTACGAGCAGGCGCCCTTCTACAAGGTCGGCGACTTCGCCGCCCTGGCCGCCAAGTCGCCGAAGGTCGAAGGGTTCGAAGCCTCGCCCTGGCCGTATTTCTGGAACGTCTCGATCGCGAAATAAGCCGTCTCCGGCGGGCGCCTGGCGCCCGCCGGACCCTTCCCGATCTCACCGGAACGCGCGATGGCCACCTACGTCCTCAAACGATTCACCGGCATGATCGTCGTCCTCTTCGTGGTGGCGACCATCGTCTTCGTGATCGTTCGCATCGCCCCGGGCGATCCGGCGGCCGTCATGCTGGGGCCGGATGCCACCGCTGCGGACATCGCGGCGCTGCGCGACCGGCTCGGCCTCAACCAGCCGCTGCTGGTCCAGTTCGGCGTCTATCTCGGCCAGATCCTGACCGGCAATCTCGGCGATTCCATCTTCCTCAACATGCCGGTGCTGACCGCGCTCGGCCAGCGCGCCGAGCCGACCTTCTTCCTCACGCTCTTCTCCATCCTGATCGCCACCGTCATCGCCCTGCCGATCGGCATCCTGTCCGCCTACTATCGCGGCAGCCTGTTCGACCAGGCTTCCACCACCCTCGCCATGTTCGCTGCCAGCGTGCCGAGCTTCTGGCTGGCGCTCATCCTGATCCAGGTCTTCGCGGTGCGTCTCGGCTGGTTCCCGGTGGCCGGCTATGGCGGCCCGGATACGACGCTGCTCGAACGGCTGCATCACCTGATCCTGCCGGCCGTCACCCTCGGCGTCGTCAGCTCGGCGCTGATCCTGCGGTTCACCCGCGCCTCGATGCTCGATGTCCTCGACGACGACTACATCCGCACGGCCCGGTCGAAGGGCATGGCCGAGCCGACGGTCATCCTCAAGCACGCCTTCAAGAACGCGCTGATCCCGATCCTCACGGTCATCGGCATCACCGCGGCCCTGCTGATCTCCGGGGCGATCGTCACCGAGACGGTGTTCGGCCTGCCCGGCATCGGCAACCTCGTGGTCTCGGCGGTGATGCGGCGCGACTATCCGGTGATCCAGGGAGCGCTGCTCGTCGTCGCGGCGCTCTACGTCCTGATCAATTTCGCCATCGACATGCTGTATCTCGTCATCGATCCCCGGGTGCGGTTCTGATGTCGGTTTCAGCCGCTCCCCAAGCCAGCCGCGGCCTCGCCGTGGCGAAGGTCCTGCGCCAGCGAAAGCCCCTCGCCCTGGGCATGGCGCTGCTGCTGGTCATCGTCGTCCTGTGCGTGTTCGCTCCGCTGTTCGCCCCGTACGACCCCAACAAGCTGTCGATCTCCAGCCGGCTGATCGCGCCCGGCGCCGACCATCTGTTCGGCACCGACGAGCTAGGCCGCGACGTCTTCACCCGCGCCATCTATGCCGGGCGCACCTCCCTGATAATCGGCGCGGCGGCAACGATCTTCGCGTCGGTGATCGGCATCGCGCTCGGGCTCGCGGCAGGCTTCTTCCGCCGCACCGACGTGATCATCGCCCGGATCATAGACGCGATGATGGCCTTTCCCGACATCCTGCTCGCCATCGCGCTGGTCGCCGCGCTCGGCCCCTCGGCCGCCACCGTCATCGTCGCCCTCGGCATCGTCTACACGCCGCGCCTCGCCCGCATCGTGCGGGCCTCGACCTTCGTCATCCGCGAGCTGCCCTATGTGGAGGCGGCGCGGGCGCTCGGCGTGCCGACCTGGCGCATCCTCTACCGCCATGTCCTGCGCAACCTCCTGTCCGTCATCATGGTGCAGGCGACCTTCATCTTCGCCTACGCGATCCTGGCAGAGGCGAGCCTGACCTTCCTCGGGGTCGGCGTCAGCCCGGACATCCCCACCTGGGGCACGATGATCGCGGCGGGACGGCAATATGTCGGCCAGGCCGACTGGATGACCGTCTTCCCGGGCCTCGCCATCATCCTGTCCGTGATGGCGCTCCAGCTTGTGGGGGACGGTCTGCGCGACCTTCTCGACCCCCGCCTGCGCAAGGATCTCTGAGATGTCGCAGATCGACGCCGACCCGGCGACCGCGGGCCTTGCGCCGGCATCTTCCGACCCCGTGACGCTGCAGGTGACCGGCCTGCGGACCCACTTCCGGATCGGGTCGACCATCGCCAAGGCCGTGGACGACGTGGACCTCACAGTGCGCCAGGGCAAGACGCTGGCGGTGGTGGGCGAATCCGGCTCCGGCAAGTCGGTGACCAGCCTGTCGATCATGCGGCTGCTCGCCTCGTCGGCGACGATCGTCGGCGGGACGATGGCATTCACCCGCCGCGACGGCAGCGTCGTGGATCTGGCCCGGGCCGGGAATCGCGAGATGCGCAGGATCCGCGGCCAGGAGATCGCGATGATCTTCCAGGAGCCGATGACCAGCCTCAACCCGCTCTATACGGTCGGCGACCAGATCATCGAGATGATCCGCCTGCACGAGCCGATCTCGCGCGCCGAAGCCCGCGGCCGCGCCCGCCGCATGCTCGAGCTGGTCGAGATCGCCTCGCCGGAACGGCGCCTCGACGACTACCCCCACTCGATGTCGGGCGGCATGCGCCAGCGGGTGATGATCGCCCTGGCGCTCGCCTGCAACCCGTTCCTGCTCATCGCCGACGAGCCGACCACCGCCCTTGACGTGACGATCCAGGCGCAGATCCTCGAGCTGCTGCGCCGGCTGCAGCAGGAGATGGGCATGAGCATCCTGTTCATCACCCACAATCTCGGCGTCGTCGCGGAAATCGCCGACGACGTCGCCGTCATGTATGCCGGCAAGGTAGTCGAGCAGGCCCCGGTCAACGCGCTCTTCAAGGCCCCGCGCCACCCCTACACGAAAGGCCTGATCGCCTGCATCCCCGATCCCGCGCGCGACCGGGACGCCACCGGCGGGCGGCGCCTGCTGAGCCCGATTCCGGGCTCCGTCCCCAGCGTCACCAACCTGCCGGCGGGTTGCGCCTATGCCGACCGCTGCCCGCTGGTGGTGGCGAAGTGCCGGAACGAAAGCCCGCCGCTGATCGCGGTCGGGATGCACCATTCCACCCGCTGCTGGAGGCACGAGGACGTATGATCGAGACCGGTCGGACGGACGACACGCTCCTGTCGGTGCGCAACCTCGTCAAGCAGTTCCACGTCGGCAAGAGCGTCGTCCAGGCCGTCTCCGACGTCTCCTTCGACGTCCGGCGCGGCAGGACCACGGGCATCGTCGGCGAATCCGGCTCGGGCAAGACCACGATCGGCCGCTGCATCATGCGCCTCGTGGAGCCGACCGAGGGGGAAGCGATCTTCGAGGGCGAGGATCTCTTCAAGGCATCGGGCAAGCGGCTGCGGTCGCTGCGCAAGCGCCTGCAGTTCATCTTCCAGGACCCCTATTCGAGCCTCAACCCGAAGATGAAGGTCGCCGACATCATCGGCGAGGCGATCGACACCCACAGGATCGCCAGGGGCAGCGCTCGGCGGCAGATGATCGGCGATCTCCTCGAACGCGTCGGGCTCGACCGCGACCATGACCGCCGCTTCCCGCACGAGTTCTCCGGCGGCCAGCGCCAGCGCATCGGCATCGCCCGGGCGCTGGCGGTGCAGCCGGATCTGATCGTCGCCGACGAGCCGATCTCCGCCCTCGACGTCTCCGTCCAGGCGCAGATCCTCAATCTGCTGCAGTCGCTCCAGCACGAGCTGGGGCTGACGACCGTGTTCATTTCGCACGACCTCACCGTCGTCGAGTATCTCTGCGACGACGTCGTCGTCCTCTATCTCGGCCGGGTCATGGAAAGCGGCCGGGCCGAAGACATCTACGGCAACCCGCGCCACCCCTACACGCGAGCGCTGCTGTCGAGCTCGCCGCTGCCCGACCCCGAGCGCCGCCGCGAGCGCATCGTCCTGAAGGGCGACATTCCGAGCCCGATCTCGCCGCCGTCGGGATGCGTCTTCCGGACCCGCTGCCCCGACGCGATCGAGGCCTGCGCCAACGTCGTGCCGCCGGTCGAGGCGGTCGGCGCCAACCACGTCGTCGCCTGCATCCGGCACCGCGAACTGCCTGCCTGGTCGCCGGCGAGGAACCTCATCAAGGAGACCCCATGACACCCGAAGAAAAGCTCGCCGAACTCGGCCTCACGCTGCCGCCGGTGCCCGCGCCGATCGCCAATTTCGTCACCCATGTCGAAGAAGGCGGGCTTCTCTTCCTGTCGGGGCAAGGGCCGCGCAGCCACGACGGCCAGATGGCGACCGGAAAGGTCGGCGCCGGAGTATCGGTCGAAGAAGCCTACGAGCACGCGCAGCTGACGGGGCTCAATCTCCTCGCCGTGATAAAGCACGCCCTCGGCGATCTCGGCCGGGTGGAGCGGGTGGTCAAGCTCCTGGGCATGGTCAATGCCGACCCGCTCTTCGCCGACCATCCGAAGGTCATCAACGGATGCTCGGACCTCATGGTCGCGGTATTCGGCGAAAAGGGCCGCCACGCCCGCTCCGCCGTCGGCTTCGGATCACTTCCCGGCCAGATCACCGTGGAAATCGAGGCGATCGTCAAAGTCCAACAATCTCGTCGATAGATGCTTTCCTGCGCAGCGGAAAATGGCACCAGGTTCTGCGTCCCGACTTAGCGGCGAACGGGGCCGAAAGCTGCCAGCCGGCTCTGGAACACGCGGAGAGTGACAGCCGCCATTCAGCTTCCGACCTTTTGGTGGATCAACCGCTACAAGGACCGTTCGCTCATAGCGAGATGCATTGCCGCCAACGACCTGCGAGGGGCCGGTTGACCCCTCGCAGGTCGCCTATCTCACCCTGAGGCAAGTGCATCAAGTCGAGGCTCGAACCTAACGGGCCGCTGTCACGACCATTTCGATCAGCACGTTCTCGCCGAGATCGGCGATGCCGATCGTGGCGCGGGTCGGCAGGTCGTCTGCCGCGAGCCAGTTCGTCCACGCCTCGTTCATCTCGCCCTTCTGGCTCATGTCGGTGATGTATAGCATCGCCGAGAGAAGCTTGGTCTTGTCCGTGCCGGCTTCGACGAGAAGCTTCTCGAGCTTCTCGCAGATCTGCGCGGTCTGGCCGCCCATCGACTGCGAACGGTCGTCGGCGACGAGGCCGCCGACATAGATGACGCCGTTGTGCTCGACCATGCGATGCATGATCGGCGTCTTGAGGATTCGGTTGATCATTGGAAGACTCCGGTTGGTAAGTAGCAGGATGCGCCCCTCGGCGAGGCGGCGCGGTGAAAGGGTGACGCCAGAGGCTCAGGCGGCGTGCCTGGCAAAGCGCCCGATGGCGAAGGGTTCGACGGGCAGGTTGGTGCGGCCGGTCGAGACCAGCTCGGCGATGATCGCGCCGCAGATCGGTCCGAGCTGGAAGCCGTGCAGCGAATAGCCGAAGGAGTGGAACAGCCCGTCCTCGGTGGCGCTGGGCCCGAGCACCGGGATGCCGTCCGCCATACGCGCCTCGATGCCGGCCCAGGCGCGCACGACACGGGCGTCGCGCATGACCGGAAAGAGCTCGCGAACGGTGCGCGCGTTCGCGCCGAGCTTGGCGTAGTCGAGGATCGTGCGGTTGCTGTCGGGGTCGGCGCGGCCAAGATAGCCGCCGCCGATGAGGACGGTGCCGTTCGCGAACTGCTTGAAGGACAGGGTGCGCGAGGTGGCGCCGACGACGGGGCGCAGGAACGCCGGCCGCCGCTCGGTGATCATCAGCATCGGCGCGACGGCCTCCATCGGCACGGGCTCGCCGAAGTCGCGGGCGATCCGCCCGGCCCAGGCTCCCGCGGCGTTGATCAGCACCGGCGCCATGAACTCCCGCCCGTCCGACAGTCGGGCGACGAAGATCCGCCCCTGCCGCCGGATCTGCTCGACCGCCACGCCCTCGACGATCTGCGCGCCGAGCCGCTCCGCCTTGTTCCGGAAGGCCTGCACTGTGCGGAACGGCAACGCCGCGCCATCGCCGCGCGACACCAGGCCCCCCACGACATGCGGCGCGGCGGCGGGCACCAGCTCCCGCAACTCGTCCTCGTCGATCACCTCTTCATGGTCGAAGCCGGCCTGGCGCAGCTCCTCAGCGCGCGCCCGGCATTTTTCCAGATCGGCTTCGCTCTCGGCGAGCTTTACCTGGCCGTGATTCTCGAAGCCGCAGTCGTCGTCGACCAGGTCTCCGATCCGGTGCCACAGTTCCATCGAGGCGAGCGAAAGCGGCACCTCGGCGAGATGCCGGCCGAGGCTACGCACTCCGCCGGCGTTGACGCCGGAGGCATGGCGGCCGGAATAGTCCTTCTCGACGAGCGTCACCGAGGCGCCCCGCATTGCAAGGTGCAGGGCCGCCGAGCAGCCGTGCAGGCCGCCGCCGACGATCAGGACGTCGCTACCCGGCATCTCAGCCTCGCGCGACCGTCTTGATTTCGGTCTCGCTCATGTCGAGCGTGGCGAGTTCGGCAAGCGTGATCGGCTTGACCGGCGCGCGCAGGCGATAATAGCCGACCGCCTCCACCGACGTGCCCCGCGCTTCCGCGATCGTCTCGGAGACGGTCAGACCGCAAAGCCTACCCTGGCAAGGTCCCATGCCGCAGCGCAGAAAAGACTTGAGCTGGTTGGGCCCGGCGATGTTGAGCGTCTTCACCGCGTTACGGATCTGACCACCCGTCACCTCCTCGCAGCGACACGCCAGTGTGTCATCTCCGGCGACGCGGAATTGCTGCGTCGGCTGGTAGAGCCGATCCAGGAACGCGCGACCGCGATCATAGCGTCCCAGAACCGCGCGGATGGGGGCGGCGCGGCGATCGCGTTCCTCCGAGGAGATGCGCCGCAACGCCGCCAGTGCCGCAAGGCCCGCGATCCGCCCCCGCTCCGCCGCTGCTTCCGCTCCGGCGATGCCGCCACCGTCGCCGGCGACGGTGATCCCCTCGACGCTGGTACGGCCCCATTCGTCGAGCTTCGGCCTCCAGGTGAGTTGAAGCGGGTCGTATTCGAGCTCGCAGCCGCTGGCGCTCGCCATGTTGATGTTCGGCACCACACCCTGGTGCAGCAGGAGATGATCGGCTTCGATCTCGTGTACCTTGCCGCCTTTCGTGTAGCGCACGCAGGCAAGATGGCCCTCCCCTTGCGCCTCCAGCGCCGTCACCCCCGAGATGACGCGCGCCCGGCGGCGCACCTTCGCCACCAGCTTCAGGCCTTTCGCGAGATAGGGCGAGGCCAAGAAGCGGGGCAGTTGCCCGATCGCCGCGCTCCAGTTCGCCCTTGGCGTCGTGTCGAGGATGGCGTCGAAATGCTTGCCGCTCTCCAGATACTGGGCCGCGATCAGCCAGAGCAGCGGGCCGCTGCCGGCCAGCACCACCTTGCCGTCGACGGTGACGCCCGATGTCTTCAGCAGAATCTGCGCCGCGCCTGCCGTCATGACGCCGGGAAGCGTCCAGCCCTTGATCGGAAACGGCCGCTCCAGCGCACCGGTCGCCATGACGACTTGCTCCGCGCGGATCATCGCCGTCCGTCCGCCGGAAGAGATTCCCAGCTCGACATCGGGAGCAAGCTGCCAGACGGTGGCGCCCGGAAAGTACGACGCCCCGCTCGCCGCGAAGGCGTTCGTAAGCTCTTCTCCCTTCCAATAATCCTCGCCCAGCAAAGCACGCCGCTTGAGCGGCGTTGCGCCGATGCCGCGGTAGATCTGGCCGCCAGGGGCCGGGTTCTCGTCCACCAGCAGCACCGACGCGCCGCCGGCGGCAGCGAGTGTCGCCGCGGCCATGCCGGCGGGGCCTGCCCCGATCACGACAAGGTCGTAGGTCTTCGCGAGCTGGTCGACATGCGCGATCGGGGTCATCGGGCGAGCTCTCTCTTGCCGCGGCCGATCTGCGTCTCGACCGTCATTCCAGGACGCAGGGCGACGAGGCATCCCTGCTGGTTGCCGACGCCGTCGATGGTGACCAGGCATTCGAAGCACACGCCCATCATGCAGTAGGGCGCGCGGGGCTCGCCGCTGACCGCGCTGCTGCGACAGGTCTCGACGCCGGCCGCCAGAAGGGCGGCCGCGACCGTATCGCCCGCCCGTCCATCGACCGGCCGGCCATCAAGGGTGAAGGAGACCGTCGTGCGGTCGAGGTCAGGAAGCCGCTGGAACATGGAACCGTCTCGTGGAAAATGCGCCGAAATCTTGCGGAAGGACGCCTTCGGCAAAGTGCTTCGCGAGCAGTTGCGCGTGCGCGGCGGCCAGGGTGACGCCCGAATGACAGGAGGCGACGAAGGCGCCGGGATGGGTGGGCGACTGCTCGTAGATCGGAAAGCCGTCGCGGCTGTAGACGCGCAGCGCCGACCATGTCCGCACCACGTTGAGGCGGCCGAGGCGCGGGAACATGCGGATCGCCCGGTCCGCCATCACCGCGTTGATGCCGGGGCGCATGACGGTGTAGTCGTCCGCCTCTTCCTGGCTGTCGCCGATCATCACGCCGCCCTCGTCCGTCTGGCGAACGGTGGAGAGCGGCACGTCGAGGAAAGGTTCGGTCTTCTCGGTGATGAGGACCTGCCCACGCAGCGGCCGCACCGGTACGTCCAGTCCGACCATCTTGCCGAGCCTGAGATTGTCGAGCCCGGCTGCCAGCACGATGCGATCGGCGCTGAACGTGCCCTCGGCGGTCTTCAGCGCATAGCCGTCGTTGCCGGGGCCGATTTCGTCGACCAGCGCACCTGGCCGATAGGTCCCGCCGAGCGCGGCGAAGCCGGCATGCAGCGCGCGGAACAGCTTCAGTGAGTTCACGTCGCCGTCGAGCGCGCAGTAGGTCCCGCCCACGACATCCGGACCCACCTCCGGCAGATGACGGCGAACCTCGTCGCCGTCCAGCACGTCGATGCGGTAGGGCTCGGTATCGGATTGGTTGTGCAGGCGGTTGATGTTGGCCGCCCGGCGCTCGAGTTCGTCCTCGGAAAGGCAGAGATGGTATCCGCCCGGCCGCCGGTAGGCGAGCGAGAAGCCGGCATGGCCCTCCAGCTCGGCCGCGAAAGCGCCCCACTCGTCGGACGACCGACGCGTCCATGTCGCATAGCGCGGCATGCCGAGGCCCTTGCTCTGGACCCAGACGAGCGCGAAATTGCCGCGCGAGGCGCGCTTGGCGACGTCGCCCTCGTCGAGCATCAGCACCTTCAGGCCGCGCTTGACCAGGCCGTAGCCGATGGCAGAGCCGACCAGTCCCCCGCCGAGGACGGCGAAGTCATAATCATGTTTCATCTTTATGCGTCCGAGCTTAGCTGCGGCCAGGGCCGACCAGCAGCCGTTCCATTCCGAAGAGGCGGTCGAGCACGACCATCAGGACCACGGTCAGGACGATGAGGATTGCCGAGACCGAAGCGACCAGCGGATCGATGTTGTCCTGGATGTAGAGAAACAGCCGGACCGGCAGCGTTGTCGTATGCGGCGTCGAGATGAAGATGCTCATCGTCACCTCGTCGAAGCTCTGGATGAAGGAGAGGATCCAGCCGGAGAGCACGCCCGGCAGGATTAGCGGCAGCGTCACCCGCCGGAAGGTCGTCCAGCGCGAGGCGCCGAGCGAGACTGCGGCATGCTCGATCTGCCGGTCGAGGCCGATCGACGTCGTCAGGATCAGCCGCAGCGCGAACGGAAAGACGACGATGAGGTGGCCCGCCACCAGCGTCCAGCCGGAGATGCCGAGCCCTGCCTCGCTGAAGAAGCGCAGGAGCGCGATGCCGAGGACGATGTGCGGGATCATCAGCGGTGACTGGAAAAGGCTCAGCAGTGCGCCGCGACCGGCGAACTGCATCCGCCCGAGGGCAAGGGCCGCCGGGACGGCGAGGACCACTGCCAGTGTCGAGGACACGGCCGCCAGCCAGAGGCTGGTGCGAAACGACGCGAAGAATTCCGGGCGATCGGTGATCGCGTAGAACCAGCGCAGCGACACGCCATTCGTCGGCAAGGACAGATAGCCGTTGGGGGTGAAGGCGACGACGCAGACGATCAGGATCGGTGCGACGGTGAACATCACCACGAAAGCGTGGAAGGCGAGCGCCAGGGGACCGTTGCGGTTCATTGGAACACCTGCGCGTAGCGGCGCTCGACCAGCCGGTTGCAGCCGAGGATGATGACGATGTTGGCGACCAGCAGGAGCACCGCGATGGCGGCCCCGAGCGGCCAGTTCAGCGTCGACAGGAACTCGTCATAGGCGAGCGTCGCCGCCACTTTCAGCCGCCGGCCGCCGATGATCGCGGGTGTCGCGAATGCCGAGGCCGCCAGCGCGAAGACGATGATCGACCCGGTCAGGATGCCGGGCATGATCTGCGGCAGGACGACCCGCCGCACCACGGTGAAGGGCGAGGCGCCGAGCGAGATCGCGGCATTCTCGACCTGCGGATCGAGCCGCTGCAGCGCCGCCCAGACCGAGATGACCATGAACGGCATCAGGACGTGCGCCAGCGCGATGACCACGCCGGTCTCGGTGTACATGAACTGGACCGGCGCGGAGAGAATCCCCAGCCCCGTCAGCGTCTGGTTGATCACGCCGGTTGAGCCGAGGAGCATCGCCCAGCCCAGCGTACGGGCCACCACGGAGATCAGCAGCGGGCCGAGCATCACCAGCAGGAACAGCGAACGCCAGGACCCCTTCATCCGGTGCAGGATGTAGGCCTCCGGGGCGCCGAGCGCCGCGGCCAGCAGGGTGGTGAACAGCGAGATCCGGAGGGTGCGCAGGAAGATCTCGTGAAAATACGGATCCCGCACGATCTCGGCGTAATTGGCGAGCGAGATGTCGCTGGAGACGCCCGTGTACATGCCGAACGAGTGCAGCGACAGGATGAACGTCATCCCCAGCGGCACGAGGATGAGCGTTCCCACGACCAGGAGCGCCGGGAGGTTGAGGAGATAAGGCAGCCAGGAGACGCGGGCCTGCCGAGTGGCCGTCGATGCCGGCGATGCGGCCGTTGTTGCGACGGTGCTCATCCTGCGCGGGCCTCGTCGCGCGGCAGCACCCGCATGTCGTCGACGGTCCAGGCGAGATGAACCGTCTCCTGGACCTTCGGGAGGGAGCCGCTGCCGTTCGGGGCGAGAACGAAGACCTGCCCCGCCTCGCTGTCCACGTCGAAGAACCACTGGCTCCCCTGGAAGACGCGCTTCTTGACGATGCCTTTCAGGCCCGCGTTTCCGAACACCACGCGTTCCGGCCGCACGGCGACGAGAACCGGCCCCTGCCCGCCTTCGCCGTCCAGCGTCCAGTGCTGGCCCGGCAGGCTCACGGCGCGGCCGTCGCGCTGGCCTTCCAGCGTATTGGTGCGGCCGAGAAAGCCCGCGACGAAATGCGATGCCGGCGTCTGGTAGGCCGCTTCCGGCGGGCCGACCTGTTCGATGGCGCCCCTGTTCATGACGACGATCCGGTCCGACAGCGCCATCGCTTCCGACTGGTCGTGGGTCACTAGGACCGTGGTGAGGCCCGTGCGCTCCTGGATGTCGCGCAGCTCGCCCTGCATCTCTTCGCGCAGCTTGGCGTCGAGATTGGAAAGCGGCTCGTCGAGCAACAGCAGGTTGGGTTCGATGACCAGCGCGCGCGCCAGCGCCACGCGCTGCTGCTGCCCGCCGGACATGCGGCGGGGATAGCGGTCGGCCATGGTCTGCAGGCCGACCAGCTCGAGCACGGCGGCGATCCGCCTATCGCGCTCCGCCCTGCCGACCTTGCGCATCTCCAGCCCGAAGCCGACATTCTGCGCCACCGTCATGTGCGGGAACAGCGCATAGCTCTGAAAGACGATGCCGAGACCCCGCTTTGCCGGGGGAACATGGGCCAGATCGCGGCCGTCGAGAAGGATGCTGCCTGCCGTCACGTCGACGAAGCCGGCGATCATCTGCAGCGTCGTCGTCTTGCCGCAGCCGGAGGGGCCGAGCAGCGAGACGAATTCACCCTGCTCGATGTCCAGCGATATACCGTCCACCGCGATGAGTTTGTCATACGCCTTCGTGAGGCCGACGATCTTCAGGAAGCTCATGTTCATGCAACCGTTCGAGTGCACGCGTCCCGCCCGGGACGGGGCGGGACGCCGTTTGGCTTGCGCCGCGGTCAGCCTTCGACTTCGCGCGTCCAGCGGGTGTTCCATTCCTCGCGGACCGGGTTGACGTAGTCCCAGTCGATCACGCGCAGTTGCCCGACCTGCTCGGGGCCGTAGGGGATGCCCTCGGCCTCCTCGTCGGTCAGCGAGGCATTCTTGTTGACGGGGCCGTAGCCGTAGCCGCGCGCCACACGCTCCTGCACTTCCGGCGACAGGAGATACTGGAGCAGTTCCTGCGCCAGCGGATTGTCGCGCCCGGCGATCGGGCAGCCGACGATGCCGAGCGAGACCGCGCCTTCCTTCGGATAGACCATCTTGACCGGGAAGCCGGTATTGGCGAGCGAGTTGATCCGCGCCGAGCCCCACACGCCCAGCACCGCCTGGTTGCTCTGGAAGAGCGCGGTCATCTGGCCGGGGGACGCCTCGTATGCGAGCACGTTCGGATCGATCTCGTTGACGAAGGCCTCGAAGCCGGGATCGATGTTGCGCTCGTCACCGCCGCCGAGTTCCGCCTCCATGACCAACGCATGGAGGCCGTAGGTGTTGGAAAGCGGCGGAACCACCAGCTTGCCGGCATATTTGGGATCCTTGAGGTCCGCCCAGGACGTCGGCGCCTCCCATCCCTGCTCCTCGAAATACTTCGTGTTGTACATCAGCCCGGTGGCCACCGCGCCGAGGCCGACCGCCTGGTTGCCGGTGATCTTGGCCATGTCGTAGAGCTCGTCATAGACGGGAGCCGGCTCGATGTCCGAGCACAGGCCGAGGGCAATCGCCTGGTAGGCCGGCCCGTCGTCCATGATCGCGACGTCGATCTGGGGACTGCCCTTGGTCGCGACCAGCCGGGCCAGCGTATCGGTGGAGTTGCCCGCCGTGTACTCGATGCGGACGCCGTGCTCCTTCTCGAAGTCGGGAAACACCTGCTCGCGCATCAGCTGCTCGTAGGAGCCGCCATAGGCAGCGACGTACAGCACCTTGTCCTGGGCCTGGCCGGGGCCGACGCCGGCCAGCGAGACGAACGCGGCGGATACCAAAAGGCCGATACGCGGCTTCATGCTCATCGATAGCTCCTGTCCAAAAACCAATCACAACTGCAACATTCGAGAGTTGCCACCATTCGTCAAATGCGTTCTGATGGCATACCGATGTGCAAATGTTATATCGCCGCCCGGATCATCACCAATGCTGAAAAGTAGGCAGGTCGAAGCCTTCCGCGCCGTCATCTTGAGCGGATCGGCCACCGAGGCCGGGAATTTTCTCGGCGTCACCCAGCCGGCGATCAGCCGGATGGTCGCCGATCTCGAGTATCAGCTCGGCCTGAAGCTTTTCGAAAGGCGCGGTGGCAAGCTGTTGCCGACGGCCGATGGCGTCACGCTGTACCGGGAGGTGGAGCGCTCCTTCGTCGGCCTGGAGCGCATCGAGAAGGCCGCCAAGGACATATTGGAGCGCCGCGGCGGCGAGCTCCGGGTCGCGGCGCTGCCGGCGCTCGCCACCAGCTTCCTACCGATGGTGACGGCGAACTTCGTTTCCGCCCGCCCGGCGGTCGACATCACGCTCTACGGGATGACCTCGCCGTCCGTGCTGGACTGGGTGACGACGGGTCGCTGCGATCTCGGCATCATCCACGAACGCATCCCGCATTCGGCGATCACCACCTACGAGCTGCCGTCGATGGACGCCGTCTTCATCGCCTCGCGTGGTCACCCCCTGCTGGCGCGCGAGGTGATCGAGCCGACGGACCTGCACGGGCAGGATATCGTGGCGCTGGCGGCCGCCTCCTCGGCCCGTCGCCGGTTCGACGCCGTGATGGTCACCCACGACTGCGTTCCCCGCATCCGCACCGAGAGCCCGCTGACGATGATCATCTGCGGGATGGTGGACGCGGGCTTCGGCTGCGCGATCGTCGACCCGTTCACCGCCTCGCATCTGCCCTGGCGCAATCTTCAGGTCCGCCCCTTCCGTCCGTCGATCAAGTTCGAATGGTCGATGATCGTGCCGAGCTTCTCCCCCGTTTCGTCCCTCGCCCAGGATTTCGCTGACGAATTTTCGGGATCGTTCTCACAAACCCTGAGGATGCTCGATTCTTGTCAGGGAACCGGTGACTAGTCTGTGCTTCTTTCCGACGCTTGATCGACTATCTGCTCAGCATCGTGCACGGATCCTAACGACGATGTTCTTGCCAACACTAGCAGGGCTAATCTCTTGAAATGGTAGGGCGAGTTTGCCTTACGACGACGAAATCACGATCCATCCGAGGTCCTCTTGTTGATGGGATCGTCTCCACGTCCGGAAAGCACAGCAGTTTCGAAGCCGGGCATTCAAGCCTGAGGTCGTTTCCACAGCCCGCATCCGATCAGCTGACCCTGTCTCGCCTCACGTCGACGTCGCCGCTAACCAGAGCACAGAAGCGACGCCCAATGCGCGGCTGGAGCTGAAACCAATATTGTTTACAAAGCCTTGAACGCCGTCTGGCTGTGGATCCGAGTTTCCGACTATTCCCACGCGTCAGCTTTTTGGTCGCCGCCCTCGCGTCCGCTTGCGCTTCGCCATGACGTCGAACTTTAGTCCGTGGAACATCGAGAAATCGATATCGGGTCCAGCGGCAACAGGTTGAGCTGCCGAGAGGCTTTTCCGCTTAGAGACCGTCGGCCGTAGCTTTCGTACTCGTCGCTTCCGACTGTGTGGCCGACCTGAATACGACGAATGCGCCCGTCGACCTTCTCATCGCGCATCTCGTCGATGTTGCCGCCGCGCAGCGAATGGACCACATGGCCCGAGGAGGCAGAACGCCGGAAGAAAGGTTTCTGAAATTGGCGGAGAGTGAATTTTAAATGGCGGAGAGGGGGGGATTCGAACCCCCGATACGGTTGCCCGTATGCCGCATTTCGAGTGCGGTGCATTCGACCACTCTGCCACCTCTCCGGCCGTCCGCCCGCATCGTCCGGGCGGCATCGTCTTCTCGGCATGGGACCGGGGCGGCCAGGGCCGCCCGCATCCGCCGCCGAACTGCCAAGGCATGGTCGGCGCCTGTCGGCGCGCCGGTCTCTTAACAAAGCCCGGCGCCCCGGCACAAGCGAAAAGGCGAAGGGCCGCTCGCTGCCTGCCGCCACAGGGTCGGTAGGGAGTGAAAAACGCCTCGCCGGTTCTGGGTGGACGAGGCGGACCGGCGCTCCCGGGACCGGCAGCGCAAGGCGGCGCGCCTCCCCGTGTTCGCGGGTCGCAGCTCTGTCGGGCCGACGGCCGTAACTCTCCTGGGCGGACGGCCGCAGCTGCCGCAGCTATCCTGGGCGGACGGCCGCAGCTCTCATGGGCGGACGCTCGCGGCTCTCTTGGCCGGACGGCGGCGGCTCGCTTGGGCGGACGACCGTGGCAAGGGCCGAAAGGTTACCGCTCAGAATTCAGCGCTCCGTCTCCTCGGCATGCCCGCAAGCGGCGCGCCGCGCTGGCCTGCGGGAGGCAGCAGCGGCACGGCCGCGGTCGGGCGCGCGGCGACGGACGGGCTGCGCCTACAAGATCATGGCGGGACGCGGGCTGCTCATGAGTGGCCCTCCCGGCCCGATCGCGCCCGGAGGCGCGGCAGGCCACGAGGTGGCCGGCCTACCGCGGCGGCGGGGCGAGAAGCGACGGCAGGGCGGGCCAGGCGATCACGGGCGGCTCGGGCGCCAGAAGGTCGAGCAGGGCGGCGAGCAGGGTCCAGGCGGCCTCGTCGTGCTGCAGATGATGGCTGAGGAGGCCGATCGGCTCGCATCCCGGTCCGGCGGCGATGCGCAACGCGATCTCCCGGGCCAGGCGCGCGTCGGCATCCTCCGCCGTCAGGGCCTGCCCGGCGCGCCAGTCGATGATATCGAGATGGGTGTTCACCAGCCGCGGCGTGGCGCCCGCGTCCGCGGCGCCGAACACCGAGAGGACCGGCAGGCCGAGGCCCGGCAGCACCGTGCGGAACCCGGCGCCGATACGGTTCCAGGGCGGCACGAAGACCGGCAGGAACCGCCCGGGAAACAGCGCGGCGAGGACGTCCCGGCCCGCGGCAACCTCCTGCCGCATCGCCGCCCGCGGCCGATGATCGCCGAACTCGGCGCGTTTCTCGCCGGCCGGCGCGTGATTCGCGTGGCTGAACCCGTGCTGCAGGACGGCGATGCCCGCCTCGCCGGCGACCGCCTCGGCCAGCGCCGGGCCGCTGCCTTGCGGGATCGCCGCCAGCGCCAGCGGCACAGCCGCGGCGCGCCGCAGGTCGAGCAGCCGGTCGAGCGCCGCGCCGGGGGCGCGCGCGTCGTCGTCGCGCCACCAGAGCGCGATCCGGCATCCGGCGTCCCGCGCCGCATCGAGCCCGGCGGCGGAGCGGGGGAAGAGCGCCCGGCTCACGCGGCCTGAAAGGAAGCGGCGGCACGCAGCAGGGACGCGACGTGGTCGATGCCCGGCTCCGGCGAGAAGGCGGCGCGCACCCTCGCCTCGCCGGCGGCGGCGAGCGCGGCGGCGAGTTCCGGCTCGTCCATCAGCCGCGCGATCGCCGCGGCCAGCGCCGCCGGGTCGCGCGATTCCACCAGGAGGCCGGTGACGCCGTCCTCGACGAGCTCGGGGATCGCCGAGATGCGGGTGGAGACCACCGGCAGGCGGTGCGCCTGCGCCTCCATCAGGACGTTCGGCATGCCGTCGCGGTCGCCGGACCGGGCGATGCGCGAGGGCAAGACGAAGAGATCGGCCTGGGCGAGGAGCCTGAAGACGTATTGCCGCTCGCGCGAGCCGTGCCAGGTGATGCGCTCGCCGATCCCGGCGCGCGCCGCCTGCGCCTGCAGCTTGCCGGTCAGCGGGCCGCCGCCGACATGGTCGAGATGCCAGTCGCGGTCCTTCAGCCGGCCGAGCGCCCGCACCAGGTCGGCGAAGCCCTTCTTTTCGACGGTGCGCCCGATCGTCACGATGCGGAACGGCCCCTTCCTTTCGTGAGACGACGGCGGCCGCACCTCGGAGAGGTCGAGGCCGTGATAGACCAGCTCGACGCGTTCGGGCTCCGCCGCAAGGCCGCGCAGGTGGTCGAGATTGACCCTGGTGCAGGTGACGCCGAAGGCGGCCGAGGCGAGCTTGTCGCGCAGCTCCCAGTCGGGGCTGGTCCAGATGTCCTTGGCATGGGCGGAGAACGACCAGCCGACGCCGCGGATCGCCGCCGCGTAGCGGGCGACGGACGCCGGGGTGTGGAGATAGTGGGTGTGGATCCAGCGCACGTCGTCCGGCAGTTCGCGGGCGAGGACGCAGGCCTGGCCGAAGCGGCGATAGCGGTTGGCCGTCCTGTCGCGGGCGAGATCGGCCTCGAAGATGGCGCGCGCCTCAGCGTAGCCCGGCTGGGCCTCGGCGAATGCGCGGCCGGCGCGCACGCGCTCCGGATCGTCCTTCAGATATTCCGGCAGATAGAGGATTTCGGCGCGGATCCGGCGATGCACCGGATGCAGCTGTCCCTCCGCCGGCTGCCGCAGCGACACGATCAGCTGCTCGATGCCGCGCGCCTCGAGCCCGGCGATCTCTTGGGCGATGAAGGTCTCGGACAGGCGCGGATAGCCTTTTACGAGGGTGGCGATGCGCCCTCTGAGGGGATGCGCCCGATCATCCAATACCTGGGCCTCCGGTTCGATCAACGCGTCCCCTGCCCTACGCTGGCTGGCCGGGCAAGGCCGGCATCTAGGCGAATTGCCGCCTTCGCCGCAAGTCGTGCCCATCCCGGGAAACCCGGCGGTTTTGTCAGCGCCGGCACCGCATCCGGTCGATTGACAATCGACCCGCGCTCGCAGCTAACTGCTTGTGTGGCCACATGACAGGGACGATGCCATGCGGGAAGGGACAGGGGCGAGATCGTCGCGGCGGCCGGGCAGCCGACCCGTCGCCGTTGCCTTGTCGCTCTGCCTCGCCCTCGCCGCGCCTGCCGGCGCCGGTCCCGTGGAGACGTCGGGGCTTGCCGCGGCGGTCGCGGCGGGCAGCCTGCCGCCGGTCGCCGAGCGCCTGCCGTCGCTGCCGCGGGTCATGCCGATCCAGAGCGCCTGCCCGGCCGACCAGCTCGGCGGCACCCTGCGCATGCTGGGCGGCAGCGCCAAGGACACCCGAACCCTGCCGGTGTTCGGCTATGCCCGCCTGGTCGGCTACGACACCGACTACAACATCGTCCCGGACATCGCCGCGGCCGTCGACGTCACCGAGGGGCGCGTCTTCGAGTTCCACCTGCGCCCCGGCATGCGCTGGTCCGACGGGGCGCCGTTCACCTCGGAGGATTTCCGCTATTTCTGGGAGGACATGGCGAAGAACCCGGCGATCGCCAAATTCGGCGTGCCGGTCGAGCTCCTCGTCGATGGCGAGGAACCCCAGGTCAGCTTCCCCGGCCCCTACGAGGTCCGCTACGAATGGAGCCGGCCGAACCCGAATTTCCTCGCCTCGCTGGCGGCGGCGACGCCGCTCGAGATCTTCCGGCCCGCCCACTACCTCAAGCAGTTCCACGAGCGCTACCAGGACCCGGAAACCCTCGAGGAGACGGTCGAGAAGGAGGGCCAGCGCAACTGGGTGGCACTGCATTTCAACAAGGACCGCGGCCAGCGCAACGACAATCCCGACCTGCCAACCGTGCAGCCCTGGAAGCTCGCCACCGAGCCGCCGGCGGAGCGGCTGATCTTCGAGCGCAACCCCTATTTCCACCGCGTCGACCAGGAGGGCCGGCAGCTCCCCTATATCGACCAGGTGTCGCTGACCATCGCCAACCCGGACCTGATCCCCGCCAAGGTGGCGAACGGCGAGGCGGACCTGCAGGCCGCCTACCTCGCCTTCCCCAACTACCCGTTCCTGAAGCGCGGCGAGGCCCGCAGCGACTACACGGTGCGCCGCTGGCGCTCCGGCCGCGGCTCGCACATCGCGCTCTTCCCGAATCTCAATGCCACGGATCCGGTCTGGCGCGGCCTCCTGCAAACCGCCGACTTCCGGCGAGCGCTATCGCTGGCGATCAATCGCGACGACATCGACAAGGCGATCTTCTACGGGCTGGCCGAGCCGGCCGCCAACACCATCCTGCCCGGATCCAGGCTGTTCGATCCGGCGCTGCGCACGCGCTGGGCCGATTATAAGCCGGACGCCGCCAACGCGCTGCTCGACGGCCTCGGGCTCGAGCGCGGCGCGAACGGCCTGCGGCGCCTGCCGGACGGACGCGAGATGCGGATCGTCGTGGAGACGGCAGGTGAAAGCAGCGAGCAGAGCGACGTGCTGGAACTCGTCCGCGAGGACTGGCGCAAGATCGGCATCGACCTTCTGACCCGCGAGGCGCAGCGCGAGATCTTCCGCAACCGCGTCAAGGCGGGCTCCACCCTGATGTCGGTGTGGAGCGGGCTCGACAACGGCCTGCCCACCCCCGCCACCGATCCGCGCGAACTGGCGCCGGCGACCGCCGAGCAGCTGCAATGGCCGGGCTACGGCATGTGGGTGGAAACCGGCGGCACCGGCGGCGAAGCGCCCGGCGACATCGCGGCCCTCGCCGGCGTCCGGGAGCTCATCGCGCTGCGCCAGGCATGGGAGGAGACGCTCGACGAGGCCGAGCGCACGGCGATCTGGAAGAAGATGCTGGCGATCAATGCCGACGAGGTCTTCACCATCGGCGTTGTCACCGAGGTCGACCAGGTCGTGGTCGTCTCCAACCGGCTGAACAACGTGCCGGCGCGCGGCGTCTACAATTACGACCCGGGGGCCTATTTCGGCATCTACAATCCCGACGGCTTCTATTTCGACTGCGCGGCCGTGGCAGTGGCGGGCAACCCCTCGTGATCCGGTATCTCGGCGGGCGTCTCGTCACCATGGCCTGGACGCTGGTCGCCATCAGCATCATCGTCTTCGTCATCATCCAGCTGCCGCCGGGCGACTACCTGACCAGCTACATCGCCGAGCTGCAGGCCCAGGGCGAAACCGTCAGCAGCGACAAGATCGCCTTCCTGCGAGAGGAATACGGCCTCGACCGGCCGCTCTGGGCGCAGTATCTCGTCTGGGCCGGCGGCCTGCTCCAGGGCGATCTCGGCTACTCGTTCGAATACAACCAGCCGGTCGCCGACATCGTCGGCGAGCGCATGCCGATGACGATCCTGCTGAATGCGGCGACCATCGTCTTCGTCTATCTCGTGTCGTTCCCGATCGGCATCTATTCGGCGACGCACCAGTACAGCTGGGCAGACCATGGCCTCAGCTTCCTCGGCTTCCTCGGGCTGGCGACACCGAACTTCCTGCTGGCGCTGATCCTGCTCTATCTCGCCAATGTCTGGTTCGGCACCTCGATCGGCGGCCTGATGGCGCCGGAATTCATCGACGAGCCGTGGTCGCTGGCCAAGATCGGCTCGGTCCTGTCGCATCTCTGGGTGCCGGTGCTGGTCATCGGCACGGCCGGCACCGCCGGCATGATACGGCGGCTGCGGGCCAACCTCCTCGACGAGCTGAACCGCCAGTATGTCGTCACCGCCCGGGCCAAGGGCGTGCCCGAGCGCCGGCTGCTGCTGAAATATCCGCTGCGCATGGCCCTCAACCCGTTCGTCGCCGATCTCGGCACGCTGCTGCCGCAGATCGTCTCCGGGTCGGTGATCATCTCGGCGGTGATGTCGCTGCCCACCACCGGACCGATGCTGCTGGCCTCGCTGCGCAGCCAGGACATGTATCTCGCCGGCTCGTTCCTGATGTTCCTCGCCGTGCTGACCGTCGTCGGCATGTTCGTCTCCGACGTGCTGCTCGCCTTGCTCGATCCGCGCATCCGGCTGGGCAAGAGCACGCCGCGATGAGCAGCCTGCCGCATTTCGTCTCGCAGGAGCGCTTCGACCCGGAGGCGACCGTCGCCGAGGGCTCGATTGTCTCCGGCGCCTATGCCCGCGCCTCGCAGGCCCGGCTGATCTGGTGGCGCTTCCTGCGCCACCGCGTGGCCGTCGTGTCGCTGGCCTTCCTGGTCGTCAGCTATGTGTCGATCGTGTTCATCGAGTTCCTGGCGCCCTACGAGCTGCAGTCGCGCCATACCGACCACATCTTCGCCCCGCCGCAATCGGTGCATCTGTTCCACGACGGCCGCTTCGTCGGGCCGTTCGTCTACCCGCTGCGCTACGAGCTCGACCTCGACACGCTGCGCCGCGTCTACACGCCCGACACCGCCCGGCCGATGCCGCTGCGCTTCCTCTGCGAGGGCGAGGCGTACCGCTTCTGGGGCCTGGTCGAGGCCCGCACCCACCTCGTCTGCCCGCCCGAGGGCGGCACGCTGTTCCTGCTCGGCACCGACCGGCTCGGGCGGGACATGTGGTCGCGCATCCTCTATGGCGCGCGCATCTCGCTTACCGTCGGCCTGGTCGGCGTGACGCTCAGCTTCCTGCTCGGCATTACCATCGGCGGGGCGGCGGGCTATTTCGGCGGCTGGGTGGATTCGGTCGTGCAGCGGGTCACCGAGATCCTGCGCTCGATTCCGGAACTGCCGCTCTGGCTGGCGCTGTCGGCGGCGCTGCCGGTCACCTGGAGCCCGCTGCTGGTGTATTTCGGGATCACGCTGATCCTGGCGCTGCTCGACTGGCCGGGCCTTGCCCGCGCCGTGCGCTCCAAACTGTTCGCGCTGCGCGAGGAGGATTTCGTGGTGGCCGCCGAGATGCTCGGGGCGCGGCCGCGGCGGATCATCTTCCGGCACCTGCTGCCGAACTTCATGAGCCACCTCATCGCCTCGGCGTCGCTGTCGATCCCGACGATGATCCTCGCCGAGACGGCGCTGTCGTTCCTCGGCCTCGGTCTTCGGCCGCCGATCACCAGCTGGGGCGTGCTTCTGTCGGAGGCGCAGAACATCGAGGCGGTGGCGCTGTATCCCTGGCTATTGCTGCCGATGCTGCCGGTGGTGCTGACCGTACTTGCCTTCAGCTTCGTCGGCGACGGGCTGCGCGACGCGGTCGACCCGCACCACTGATCGTCGGCCGCTATTCGGCCGCCGCGGCAAGGCCGAGTGCGGCCTGCATCTCCGGGCAGAGGGTGAAGAGTTCCATCGGCCGCTCGACGCCGTTCAGCATGTGCTCGCCCATCGAGCACCAGCGGCCCGGCACCAGGGCGGCGACATTGGCGCTGGCCAGCACGTTGGTGTCGAGCGTCTTGGTCAGCTTCTCGATCCGCTCCACCTCGGTCACGGTGGAGCCGATGACGGTGAAGGCGAGGCGCTCGGGCACGCCGATATTGCCGAACACCACGTCGCCGATATTGAGGCCGATGCCGAACTCGATGAGGTCCTTCCCGGCGGCCCGGCGGACATCGTTGGCCTCGTCGCGCATCCTGAAGGACTCGCCGACGGCGTCCAGCACCCGGGCGGTCAGCGCCTCCGGGTCGGTCTGCCCGTCGATCGGATAGATCACCAGCACGGCGTCGCCGATGAAGGCGAGCACCTCGCCGCCGGCACGGATCGCCGGCCGGGCGGCGCATTCGAAATAGTCGTTGAGAAGCTGCAGGAAGGCTTCGCTGGGCAGCTTGCCGGTCAGGCGGGTCGAGTTGCGCAGGTCGGAATACCAGACCAGCGCCCGCGTGGTGGCGCCGTCCCCGAGGCGGATGTTGCCGTTGAGGACACTGCGCCCGGCCTTCCGGCCCAGATAGGTCTCGACGATGTTGCTGGTGATCTGCGACTGGATGATCGACTTGCAGGCCAGCGCGAAGGACTGCTGGATCTCCTGCAGGACCCGCAGATCCTCCTCGGTGAAGCCGGACGCGCGGTCGCTGGCCCAGATCACGATGATGCCGCCCGGCCGCCCCTCCATGAACATGCCCGGCTCGGAGAACTCGGTCCTCAGCGCCAGATAGTCGGTGTAGCCTTCCGCGGCGAGTTCCTCGAACAGGGGAAAGTCGAGGGTGCGGCCCGGCCCGACCAGCCGGCGCCGGAGCACCGGCAGGTTGGCCTCCAGCATGTAGCGCAGCGGGCTGCGCTGCCAGGCGTCGGTGTTGGAGTCCTGGTGGTGGAAGTGATCGAGCACCGCCGAGGGATCGTTGCGGTGCCAGCTGATCATCTCGGCGCGGAACAGCGGGTGCAGCGTCGGCCAGTTCAGCCGCGCCCGCGCGATCGGGATGCCGATCCCGTTGAGGCGCAGGCACAGCTGCTCGAAAATGTCTTCCAGCCGCGGCCTGCCGAGGGCTTCCTTCAGCAGCCAGTCGTCCACCTGCCGGGTCAGGCTCATCTAGCTCGTCTCCACGATCCTCACCCGTTCCGCGATGTCGAGCGTCAGGCCCGTCTGCGCCACCAGGGCGCCCGGAAACACTGCCTGCGCGCGTCCCACGAGATCGGCGAGCCAGGTATCGGTCCGCGAGATGTCGTGGTGGAAGGCGACGAGCCGGGGAACCCCCGCGGCGCGGCAGAGCCGCACGCCCTCTTCCCAGGTCGAGTGCCCGAAGCCGCGATACTTGGGGTATTCGTCGTCGGTGTACATGCTGTCGTAGATCATGATGTCGGCGCCGGCGATCAAGTCGCAGATCGCCTCATCGCGGCCGCCCGGCCGGTGCTCGGTATCGGTGATGTAGCAGACCGCCCGGCCGCCATATTCGACCCGGTAGCCGACCGCGCCGTTCGGGTGGTTCAGCCGCACGGTGCGGATGCGCACCTGCGGGGAAAGATCGAGCACGTCCGGCGGCCGGAAGTCGCAATAGCCGATCTGCGCGGCGAACTGCTTCGGCGTGACCGGGAAGTAGGGCGGGCACATGAAGCGCTCGACCATGTTGCGGCAGGTGGTGTTGTCCTCGAAATGCCCGGCATGAATCCGCACCGCCGTGCCGGGGTGATAGAGCGGCATGAAGAACGGCAGGCCGATGATGTGGTCGAAATGGCAGTGGGTGAGCAGCACATCGAGATCGCGCACCCCCTCGTTGTAGAGCTTGCGGCCGCAGCCGACGATGCCGGTGCCGGCGTCGAGCACGATGACCTGGTCACCGCAGCGCAGTTCGACGCAGCTCGTGTCGCTGCCGAAGCGGGTATTGGCGGCGGCGGGCGCCGGGATGCTGCCGCGGGCGCCCCAGATCGTCAGCTCGAACCGGGTCAAGCCTCGCCGCCTCTCGCCGCCGCCAGATTGCGCGCCCGCACGAGCTCCTCGTTCGTGTGAGTCAGGCGGTCGGCGAGACCGCGCATCACCTCCGCGGCGATCTCGGGGAACTGCTTCAGCAGCTGCAGGAAGGATTCCTTGCGCACCCGCAGGGCGGTCAGGCCGGTGCGGGCGGTGACCGTGGCGGTCCGCGGCGTGTCGCAGAGGATCGAGATCTCGCCGACGACGTCGCCCGGCCCGAGCGTCGCCACCAGAAAGTCCCCAGCCTCTGTGGCCACCGACACGTCCGCCTCGCCGTCGACCAGCACATAGGCCGCGTCGCCCGGCTGCCCCTGCCGGCAGATCACCTGCCCGGCGCGATAGGCGATCGAGTCAGAGGTGAAGGCGATCAGCTTGAGCCGCGCCGGCTCGATGCCGGCAAAGATCGGCACGGACCGCAAGAGATCGATTTCCGACTTCAGAAGCGTCAATTCGGACCTCTTCGATTCATCGTTGCGGTCGCCATCACGTCACGCCGGTTCGTCGACCGGCTGTGCGGCGCGCTCGTCGATCATGGTCATCCGGCCATCTCGAAATTCCAGGGTCCGATCGAAGAAACGCGCGTGATCTGCATGGCTCAGGACCCAGAAAACCGTCTGCCGCGGGACGCCAAGCGCCTCTCGCGAGGCAAGGACGCGTGCAATTGTCGCCTGCTGGCTGTCCCCGTCAAGGGCAGAGAGCGGCCGGTTGAGGACGAGCAGGTCCGGCCGCTTCAGCAAAGCCCGCGCCAGGGCGAGCTTCTGCTGCTGCACGCCCGACAGCCGCTTGGCACCGCTGCCGACGTCGAAGTCGAGGCCGATCTCGAACACCACCTCGGCAAGGCCGGTGTCGTAGAGCGTGGCGACCAGCACCTCGTTGATCCGCGCGGCGGCCTCCGCGTAGCGGTCCACGACGCGCCCGAACAGCACGTTGTCCTGGAAGCTGGCGGCCGGGTTGAGCGCGGTCGGCGAATGCACCGACACGGCCTGGGCAAGGTCCGGCTCGAGCTTTTCGCGGAAGCGGGCACGGGCCGCCAGCACCGCCGCCTTGATCCGGTCGTCGAGCAGGCCGAGCCGGTGCCTGGGCTCGACATAGCCGAAGGCGAGTTCTTGGAAGGCGCGGCGATACTTGCCCGGATGCGGCCCTTCGCCGGCGGTGCGGCGCAGCGCCGTGCGGTAATCGTCGACCTCGTCCGGCGACATCAGGTCGACGCTGTCCATCAGCGGATTGTCAGGCGACAGATCGCCGAAGATCTCGATCAGGGTCTCGGCGATCTGCCGTCCCATCTCGAACAGCATCGCATCGAGCCCGGTCTGCCTGAGCACCTCGCGCATCTGCGGGCGTTCGGCCAGCGAGTTGCCCATCAGCGCCTCGGGCAGCGGGATGCCGAACACCAGGTTCTCCACCAGCGTGGCGTAGTCGGAATAGCGCTCGGGATCGAAGGTCTCGAAATAATCCTCGTCGCCGCCTTCCGCGAGCCGCTCGCGGAACCGGTCGCGGGCGGCGAGCACCCGCGGCGCGATGGCCTCCGGAAGGTCCGCCGGCAGCCGGTTGCGCAGGCCGAAGCGGGCGATGTCGATCCGCAGGTCGACGATATCGAGGATCTCCGCCAGCCTGGCGGACAATTGCCCTTGCCCCTCGACGCCCGCCGCCGCGTAATCGATCCAGTCGTCGGGAGGGATGGCGCTGGCGTCGCCCGAGCGCCAGGCTTCGGCAAGCCGCTCAGTCTCCGCCCCGTCGGTTCGCCCGGCGCGGGTCATCGGCGCATGGCGCAGCCCGTAGAGGAGCGCGTCGCGGACCGACATCTGCGCCAGATAGAGCCCCGAGCTGCTGTAGCCGATGCGCCGTCCGACGAAGGAATCGGGCAGATGGTCGAGCGAGCGGCCATCGATGCTGATCCGCCCGCCGGCAGGCTCGACGAGCCGCACCAACGCGTCGGCCAGGTACTCGCCGCCGCCGCTGACCGGACCGACCGCCGCCACCGCCTCGCCGGGCGCCAGCCGCAGGCTGGTCGGCTCCAGGAGGTCGTTGCCCCCCTCGTCGGCGATCCGCAGACTGACGACGGCGATCCCCTCCTCGATGTGCGGCGGGCTTTCCTGGGACAGTTTCTGCCGTTCCGGGTCGATCAGGTCCGGCATGGTGAACTGCTCGGTGATCTGGGCGTATTTCGACTGCACGTCGACGCGGAACTGGTCCCAGGCGATGAGTTCCTTGAGCGGCGCGGGAAGGTCCTTGTAGGCGGCGATGACGGCGACGAGCTGCCCGATGTCCAGCCGCCCGACGATGACGAAGTAGCCGCCGACGAGATAGAAGATGAAGGGCGTCGTCTGGGCCAGCAGGTTGTTGATGAAGTTCACCATGAACTTCCAGCGGAAGAAGTCGGTGCGGATCTGCAGGATGCGGCCGAGCCGGCCGCCGATCTCCGCCCGTTCCCAGCTCGACGTGTCGTTCACCCGGATCGAGGGGATGCTGTCGACGATCTCGCCGATCCGGCCGGACAGCAGCCGGGCGGTCAGCTGCCGGGCCCGCGCCAGCACGACGAGGCGCCGGCGCATGCGCGGGATGATGATCAGCTGGATGAGCACCACCGCGCCGGCGACGCCGCCGAGCCAGACATTCTGCAGGAAGATGAACAGCAGCGCCGTGGCCGCCTGGCTGAGCAGCAGCGCCGGATCGGCGAAGGCGCTGCCGCCGAAGCCGCCGACCGGCTCGGTCTCGTCCTTGACCATCGACGCGATCTCGGGCCCGCGCACCTGCTTGAAGCGCCCGGTCGGGAAGCGCAGCACGCGATCGACCAGATCGTAGCGCAGCCGCCGCAGCAGCCGTTCCCCGAGCTGGCCCTTGTAGTTCGAGAGGTAGAACTTGAAGAGCCCGTTGACGACGACGAAGAACAGGAAGGTCAGGCTGAGCGCCACCAGCGTGCCGAAGCGGTCGAGCTCGAGCCCCGGGAACAGGTTCAGCGTGCCGCCGCCGAGGAAATCCGGCAGGGTCGGGGTCCAGCGGAACACCGGCTGCGTCTCGCCGGCGGCCCACTCGCCCTGGATCGGACCGTTGACGATCCGCTTCGGCAGGTCGAGCGTCAGGTAGTAGAGCGGCAGCGACAGCGCCAGGACGAAGAACAGCCAGAGCTGCTGGCGCTTGGTATGGCGCCAGACATAGCCGAAGATGCTCTCGTCGAGCTGGTCGCCCGTCGCCATCTCACGCTCCGCTGGCAGCGCCGGCGCGAGCCGCGGCGGGAAAATCGAGACTGGCCGCCCGCACGAAGTGCCCCGGCGCCGCTTCCAGCAGCCTCCTGTCGCGACCCTCGACCACAGCGAAAGGCTCCGGCCAGTCGCGCTGCCCGATCTGGCCGACCGGCGGCAGCCGGTCGAAATCCAGCGGCCGGGCCGGGTCGGCATGCGGCACCGCCTGCATCAGCGTCCGCGTGTAGGGATGCAGCGGCGCATGGAACAGCTCCTCACGCGGCGCCAGCTCGACGATCTCGCCGTCGCACATCACCGCGATCCGGTCGGCGACATAGTTCACCACCGCCAGATTGTGCGAGATGAACAGATAGGTGAGGCCGCAGAGCCGTTGCAAATCCTTCAGGAGATTGAGGATCTGCGCCTGCACCGAGACGTCGAGCGCCGCCACCGGCTCGTCGCAGATCAGCAGCTCCGGCTCCAGCGCCAGGGCGCGGGCGATGCCGATCCGCTGCCGCTGGCCGCCGGAGAAGCTGTGCGGGTAGCGCCCGGCATATTGCGGCTCGAGCCCGACGGCGGCGAGCAGCCGCTCGACGCGCTGCCGCCGGTCGCCGGCCGTGCCGATGCCGTGGATCTCCAGCGGTTCGGCGAGGATCGCGCCGACGGTCATGCGCGGGTCGAGCGAGGAGAACGGATCCTGGAACACGTACTGCATGCGCCGCCGTGCCTCGAACAGCTGCTCGCGCGACGCGGTCGCCAGATCCACCCTGCCCTCGCGTCCGCCATGCAGCACCACCGAGCCGGTGGTCTGCGGCACGGCGCCCATGATCGCCCGGGCGAGGGTCGTCTTGCCGGAACCCGACTCGCCCACCAGCCCGAGGCATTCGCCGCGTCTCACCGTGATCGAGACATCGCGCAGCGCGTGGATGGTGCGGGCCGGCGCCCGTGACAGCAGCCGCCGGTCGCGGCGCAGCGAGAAGCTCTTGCCGAGCCCGCTGACCTCCAGCAGCGGCGCGCCGGGCGGCACCTGGCCGGCCTCGTCCCCCCGCCGCATCAGCGCCTGGGCATCGACCTTGATCTCGCGGATCGGTTTCAGCCGCCGCGCCTCGCCGGGCTCGAGATCCGGCACCGCCTTCATCAGCGAGACCAGATAGGGGTGCTGCGGCTGGCTGAAGATGTCCGCCGCGGTGCCCGCCTCGACGACCCGGCCGTGGTGCATCACCACCACCTCCTCGGCGAGATTGGCGACCACGCCGAGATCGTGGGTGATCAGCAGCACCGCCATCTTCATCTCGGCCTGCATGTCGCGCAGCAGCTTAAGGATCTGCGCCTGCAGCGTCACGTCGAGCGCCGTGGTGGGCTCGTCGGCGATCAGCAGCGCCGGCTGGGCGATCACCGCCATGGCGATCATCGCGCGCTGGCGCAGCCCGCCGGAGAGTTCGAACGGATAGGAGCGCATGGCCCGCGCCGGATCGGGAAACCGCACCAGCCGCAGCGTCTCGAGCGTCAGCTCCCGCAGTTCCGCGCCGCTGGCACGACCGTGCACCTCCAGCACCTCGCCGATCTGGTCGCCGAGCGTGTGCAGCGGCGAGAACGACGTCATCGGCTCCTGGAAGACGATCGAGATCGAGCGGCCGCGGATCGCCCGGAAGCGCGAACTGCGCGGCGGCAGCGCCGCGAGGTCGACCATCCCCTGTTCCGGATCGCGGAACAGGATGCGGCCGGCGGTGATCGCGGCGCTCTTCGGCAGCAGGCCGAGGATCGCCTGCGAGGTGACGGTCTTGCCGGAGCCGGATTCGCCGACCAGCGCGACCGTACGCCCCGCCTCAACCCGCAGCGACAGGCCGGAGACGGCCTTGACCATGCCGGCCATGGAGCGGAACTCCACCGACAGGTCCTCGATCGACAGCAGCGTATCGGGAGCCGGGCCGGCGCTCGCGGCCAGCGGTGGACGTTCAAGAACCGGTGCGTCGCTGGCCAATTCCCGACCCCTCCCCCACCATTCCCGCCGGCCGCAGGTCCTCGGCGCGGCTCACGCGACGGCCGCCGCCGGGTCGGTCCAGGCGCCGGGGCGCACCCATCGGGCGTGCCCGGCAGGGCGATCGCAACCTTTGCCGGCATAGCATTCGCGCCGCCGTGACGTCATGCGGATTTTCGCGTTGCCGGGGGGCTTGCGGCACCCGCCGGCCGCGCGTCCCGCGCCGCCTCCGCGAGTTCCGCCAGCATCCGGGCGGCGTTCGCGGCGCCGTCGAGGTCGATGCTCGGCCTTGCCGCCGCCGAACCCGCCAGCGCCGCCCCGATCGCGGCCGTCAGCGTCGCCGGCGACAGCGCCGTCTCCGGCACCACGGACAGGAGGCCCAGCGCCTCCAGCCGCCGGGCGCGATATTCCTGCTCGGTCTCGTCACCTTCCGCATAGGGCACGACCACCGCCGGCGCTTCGGCGCGCAGGAGGTTCATCACCGTGTTGTAGCCGGCCTGCGAGATTGACAGCGCGCAGCCGTCGAGGCGCTGCTGGAATTGCGGGTCGAAGCGCTCGACGATGGTCCGCGCATCGGCCCTTGCCCGCAGCGCCGCAAAGACGTCATCCGGGCAGCGCGGGCCGGTGAAGAAGCGCCAGACACGGTCGGCGAGCGGCGTCCGGGGCCGCGCGTCCATCGCCGTCGCCATCAGCGATCCGGCCGCCGCGCCGCCGCCGGCCGAGACGATCACCTCGCCGGTGGGCTCGCCGCGGCGGCGGTCGGCGGCCTCGGTGACGTAGCCGGTGTAATGGGTGCGGTCGGCGAGCGCTGCGGCGTGCGGGTAGGTCTCGGCGAAGGTGAACAGCGACGGATCGGAATGGACCAGCACCGCATCGAGATGGTCGCGGGCGATCTCGGCGCCCCGCACCGCCCGTTCCGGATGCTTGGTTTCGACCAGGATGTCGCGGACCGAGGCGACGCATCTGACCCGCGGCCTGTCGAGGGCGGCGCGCGCCAGGAGCGGCTCCAGCTCGAAGCGGAACCGCCAGCGGCCGAACGGAAACATCTCCAGCAGCACGATGTCGGGCTGCAGCCGCTCGTAGAGGCCGAGCAGCGAGTCGCGACGGGCGTCGCGCCAGGCGTCGGTGATCGGGTTGCCGTCGGCGTCGTAGAGGATCTTGAAGTTCGCCCCGTCGAGCCGGGTCGGCGGCAGCTGCGCGATCTCGGCGCCGGCGAACGGCATTTCCGCCACCGGCATGCCCCCCAGCGCGACGGTGACCGCCATGCCGCGCTCGGCCATGGCCGCGACCAGAAGCTCGGCCCGCCGCAGATGGCCAACCCCAAGCAGATGCTGCACGTGAAAAAGGACGCGCATCAGACCGCCACCGCCTGCAGCGGCATTCCGCCCGCGGCGACGACGGCGCGGAGTGCGGTGTCGAGCCGCAGCGCCGCAGCCCCGATGTCGTGGCGTGCCAGCGCCCGTTCGCGCGCCGCCCGGCCCATCGCCGAGCGGACCGCCGGATCGAGCAGGCGCGCGACGCCCGCCGCGAAGCCTGCCGCATCGCCCTCCGCCGCCAGGATGCCGGTGACGCCGTCCTCGACGACGCCGGCGACGCCGCCGCTGCGTCCCGCGACGACGGGCAGCCCCGCCGCCTGGGCCTCGATGAATGCCATGCTCCAGGATTCCTTGATGGCCGGCCAGACATAGATGTCGCCGGCCGCATAGAGTTCGGGAAGTTCGCGCGGGTCGGCCGCGCCGTGAAACGTGACGCCGGTGCCGAGCGGCGCCAGCGCCGAGCGCACCGCGGCTTCGGCCGGACCCGCTCCGATCACCAGCAGCTGGAAGCGCGTCCTGTCGAGCCGCGCCACCGCCGCGGCGAGGACGCGATAGGAGGCAAGCTTCTGGTCGTCGCGCATCATCGCCACGGTGACCAGCCAGGGCAGCGCGGGATCGAGTCCGTGCCGGGCGGCGAGCCGGGCGCGCGACGGCGCCCGCGCATCGGCCGCGCCGGCGAAGGGCGCGGTTTCGACGAACGGCGGCAGGTCGAGATAGCGCGTCTGCGGCCGCAGATGCGCCGTGACGCCGGCACGGTCGGCGGGGTTGAGGCCGATCACCAGGGCGGCCTGCTCCAGCGCCGCCAGGCTCGCCTCATGGCCCGTCTGCCAGGGCCCGCCGCGCTGCTTGCCGGCGACCGAGGCCTCGGCGACGACATAGGGAATGCCGAGATGCCCTGCGACCCGCGGCCCCAGCCAGTCCGGGGCCTTGTGATAGAGGTGATAGGTGAACCAGAGGTCGAACGGGCGCCCCGGCCCGCTATGACGCGCGGCGAGTCGGTCGGCGAGCCGCCGTCCGACGTCGCGCAGCCGGCGCTGGCGCTCCGGATTGCCGCGGTCGTAGCTGCGCAGGCGGCTGGGAACGACGACGTCGTGGCCCGCCCTCCTCAGCGCCGCGACCAGCAGGCGGCCCACCGTCCGGTCACCGGAGGGGGTCGGATCGTCCAGCGCCTTCATCGGCGCGTAGAACGCCACTTTCATCCCGTACCGGTCCTCGGCAGGAGCGGCCGGGTCTTGCCGCTCCAGGCCCCGCCGCGCGAGCCGGAGCCCCGGCCCGCCGCGATGTAGCCGTCGGTGAGGGCGCAGATCGTCTCCAGCCCGCCGAGGATGCCGTCGATCGCCGCGGATTTCGGCCGCGCCTGGGTCGGCAGCGCCCGGATCGCCGCGGCCATCGCCGCGGCGTCCTCAAAGCGGTCGTCCGGTAGCATCCGCAGCAGGCCCAGCGCCTCGGCCTGCGAGGCACGGATCTGCTGCTCCAGCCGCGGCTGGCTGCGCGGCACCACGACCGCCGGCTTGTCGAAGGAGAGGATCTCGCAGAACGTGTTGTAGCCGCCCATCGCGACGACACCCACCGCATTCTCGAACAGCGGCTCGATGCTCGCGGCGAAGGTGATCGCGTCGACCGCGTCGAGCTTGGCCGCGCGGCGCTTGAAGTCGGTCTGCAGCGCGGCGTCCATGAAAGGTCCGAGCACGATCTTGGCGCGCACGCCGATGCCCGTGTCGCTCTCGTAGGCGCGCAGCACCCAGTCGACCAGCATGGCGCCGTCGCCTCCGCCGCCGGTGGTGACCAAGACGTATGGCTTCTCGCCGAGCCGGATGCGCTCCGGCAGGGCGCCCGAGGGCTCGTCGGCCCGGTGCAGATAGCCGGTGAACACCGCCTTCCGGCGCACCGCCTCCGAGACCCCGATGCCGGCGAGCGGGTCGCAGATCTGCGGCAGGCCGTAGATCCAGATGTCGTCGTAGAGGTTCTCGATGGCGGCGAAGGCGTCCTTGCGGGTCCACTCCTCGACCAGCCGCGACGGCTCGTCCATGATGTCGCGCAGCCCGAGCACCAGCCGGGCGCCGTTGCGGCGCAGCAGCTGGAGCGACTCCTCGACCTCGCCGCGCATGCCGAGCGGCTCCTTGTCGACTATGAAGATGTCCGGATTGAAGATCTCGGCGGTCTTCTTGATCACCGCGCTGCGGATCTCGGTCAGATCCTCCAGCGTCAGGCCGGGATTGGACGGCGCGTAGGTGTCGGCGCCGAGCTTGACCACGCCGGGCACGCGAATGAAGTCCACCTGCGGCGGGAAGCTGAACGATCCGACCACTGGGGAGCCGGCGACGATGAGAATGGTGATGTCCGGGCGGTGGGCGACCAGCGCCTGCGCGATGACGCGACAACGCCGCAGGTGGCCGAGCCCGAACGTGTCATGGCTGTAGATCAGGACGCGGGGAGGGCGAGCTTGCATCAAAAACTCCTGGCACCGCTGCCCTGCTTCCTGCACCATAGATTGGCGTCTTTTCTGCTGCGACGCAAGATCGCACGCCCCGGTGTCGGCGGCATCGGCGATAGCCGCACCGAGATGGGGCCGCCGGCGGCGCAAACAAGGTGACGGTCCGGACGACAACGGCAGGCCCATACGCGACATGGCAAGACGCACGCAACTCCTGGCGCCGTTCAAGGGCTCTCCGCCGGGCCGGACGATTCCCGACCGCGTGCAGGACGTCGTCCAGCAATTCGATCGGCGCAGCGAGCAGCTGATCGGCTGGGTGCAGCTGACCCTCGGCAGCTTCCTGGCGATCCTCTACCTCGTCGCGCCGCGGCCGACCGACGCGCTGATGCAGCAGCCGGTCCCGGTGAGTCTGGCGATCTACCTCGCCTTTACCGGCCTGCGGCTGTTCCTCTCCTACCGGATGCGCATGCCGGCCTGGTTCCTGGCCTTCTCCATCCTCGTCGACGTCGTGCTGCTGTTCGGGCTGATCTGGTACTTCCACATCCAGTACGGGCAGACGGCGAGCTTCTACCTGCGGGCGCCGACGGTGATGTACGTCTTCGTCTTCATCGCCATCCGCGCTCTCCGCTTCGAGCCGGCCTGGGTGCTGGCGACCGGGGCGACGGCCGCCGTCGGCTGGTTCCTGATGACGCTCTATGCGATCCGGGCCTCCGGGGCGGAGAGCATCACCCGCAGCTACGTCGCCTATCTGCAGGGCAACGGCATCCTGATCGGTGCCGAGATCGACAAGATCGTCGCGATCCTGCTGCTGACGACGGTGCTGGCGCTGGCGCTGGCCCGGGCCAAGCGCCTGCTCGCGGTGGCGACGCGCGAGCAGATCGAGCGCGAGGAACTACGCCGTTTCCTGCCCGAGGACGTCGAACGCGCCATCACCGAGGCACCCTCCGCCGTCGTCGCGGGCGCGGCGCAGGAGCGCGACGCGGCGATCATCGTGCTCGACATCCGGGGCTTCTCCGCCTTCGTCAACCGCAGCGAGCCGAAGGACGCGGTACAGACCCTCGTCGGCCTGCACCGGCTGATCGTGCCGGTCGTCCAGCGCCATGGCGGCGTCGTCGACAAATATCTCGGCGACGGCGTGCTCGCGACCTTCGGCGCGACGCGGCCCTCGAAGACGGCGGCGGCCGACGCGCTGCACGCGCTGGTGGAGATCATGGCGATCGCCCGCGAATGGTCGACGGCGACCGAGTTGGAGGGGCTGACCCTTCGCATGAACGGCGCGGCGACGGCCGGCCGGGTGGTGTTCGCGGCGCTGGGCGACGAGTTCCGCCTCGAATACACGGTGATCGGCGACGCGGTGAACCTCGCGGCCAAGCTCGAGAAGCACAACAAGTCCGAGCAGACCGCGGCGCTGACGACGAGCGAGACCTACGCCCTGGCGCTGGCGCAGGGTTTCAGCACCGAGGTGCCGGCGGAACTGCGCAGCGGCTGCATGGTGCAGGGCGTGGCGCACCCAATCGACATCGTCGTGCTCGATCCCTAGCGGCGCCTCAGGGCAGCTTCTGGTCGAGCAGGATGACCTCGGAGAACAGATGGTCGACCGCCGCCGGCGCCAGGTCCGGCGACCGGAACCACCGGGCGAGCGCGATCGGCTCGACAGCGCCCTGATCGTCGTCAGGAGCCATCCAGCGCGAATCCACCGCCAGCACGCCGTTCTCGCCGGTGACCAGCGTATCGGCGACGGACTGTGCCGCGGCCGACAGGCAGGCCGGATCGCTGGCGTGCAGGATTTCGTGATAGGCGACGGCATCGCCCTTCAGCTTGCGCTGATACACCAGCCAAAGCCCCGGATCGCCGACCAGCGCGTGATGGATGTCGAAGCCCCGATGCAGGTCGAGGACCTGCCGCTGCGATGGTGCCAGGCGCTCGCGGATCGCCGCCGGGTCGCGCAGGCAGGTGAGCGGCGCCCGGTCCCTGCCCTGCCGCGGCCGGAACAGGCTGCGCGCCGCGTCGAGGACGTCGAAGCCGAGGGCGCGGATCTTGCGGCCGGTGGCCCGGCGTGCGGTCATCGTCGCATAGGTCACGCCCGTCTTCGCCATGCCCGCCCGGAGCAGTTCGTCGCCGGTGCCGTCGCCGCGATAGTCGGAAAGCAGATACCAGGACGACAGGTCGCAGAAGCGCTGCATGCCGCCGCCCACCGGCCGGTCGCTGTAGATCGTGCCCATGAAACCGACGATGCGGCCGCCATCCTCGACCAGCCAGCCGCGCTCCACGTCCGCCGGCCGCCACGGATAGTCGAGCAGCCGCCGCCAGCGCTCGGCCGGGATGCGGGCATTCATCCGCTCGTGCAGCAGCCGGGCGACCGGCTCGATATCGGCTTCTCCGGCAGGCCGCACGACGGGACTCATGGGCGCGGCGACCCGGCTTCGGGCGCCGGGGCGGCGGCAAACAGGGAGGCGGCGCCGCGGAACCGGACCGACCCGTGCGCCGCCAGCGTGTCGAGCAGTTCGCCGAGGAAATCCCAGGTCTGCCCGTCGTGATCGAGGTGATGCGTCAAAAGGCCGAACGGCTCCTGCGGATCGGTGCGGCCGAGGCGCCGGTCGGCGATGCGCTCGGCGGCCAGCCGGATCAGCTTGTCGCGCCCGGCAAACCGCGCCCCGCCCTTCCAGGTCAGGAGGTCGAGATGCGTGTTTATCTCGGCGAATCCGGCAGCTTGTGGCGGGCTTGGGCGCGACCCGAACAGCGACACCCCGCGATAGGCAAGGCCGGGCAGCGCCCGCACGACGTCGGGCTCGATGCGGTTCCAGGGCGGCACCAGCGCCGGCACGAAGCGCGCGCCGAACATCGCCTCGAGCCGGTCGCGGCCGGCCGCCAGATCGCCGAGCAGGGCGTCGCGTTGCCGGACGCCGCCGCACTCCACCGCGCGGGCGCCGCAGACGGCGTGGTTGCGGTGCGCGAAGCCGTGCTGCAGCACCGTCAGGCACGGATCAGCGAGCGCGCCGGCGAGCTCCGGGATCATCGCGGCCGGGATCACCGCCAGCGCCAGCGGCAGGCCGCGGCTCGAAGCCGCCTGCGTCAGCCGGCCGAGCGCCGGCGAAGGCCGCACCGCGTCGTCGTCCCGCCACCACGCCTCGAGCCTGCGGCCCTCGTCCGCCCACCGGTCCAGCTCGTCGATCAGTTCGCCCATGTCCTGCATCGCCGATGCCTAGACCAGGACGCCGGGTGACGGCAACGCCGGCGCCGGTCCGCCGCTTTCGGCTTGACCCTTCGGGCATTCGCCCGCAAACCAGCGTCATGGAGACGCCCGCCCCGGACATCGACATCAGACGGCTTCGGCTCAGCGACGCCCGCGAGCTCGCGCCGCTGATCTCGGCCTACAACCAGTCGCTGTTTCGCGGCCCTCCGGGCGCGCCCGACACGTTCTACGCCGAGCAGTTGCTGCAGGACCGCACGGCCGAGGTGCTCGGCGCGCGCCTCGATGGCGAACTGGTCGGCTTCGTGCTCTATTATGACATCCCGGATCTGTGGACCGGCATGCGCTCCGGGCTCGCCGACCATATCTTCGTCGCCCATCGCCATCGCCGCAAGGGAATCGCCAAGGCGATGATCGACCTCCTGGCGGAAGAGGCCGACAGCCGCGGCTGGTCGAAACTGGTGCTGCACGCGCCGCGCAATCCGGGCGCCGGCCGCGGCCTCTACGAGCGGGTGGCCGAGCCGGCCGACTGGGCGAGCTTCGTCATCCGCTTCAACGACCGGGCCCTCGACAAGCGCTGATTCGGCGCAGGGGTCCGGGGCGATCGAGATCGGGAGAACTTGCCCGCGCGCTGTTGACGCAACTAATCGATTAAGCCGCCGATGCCGCAGCGGCGGGCCGTCAGCAGCCTTGCGTTCGCAGCTGCGATAGTCCTTTTAGGCGACGTCTCATCGCTGTGCAGCATCGGGCGATCCCGCTCATGCCGCGCGGCGGAGAAACCGAATGCGAGGACGAGAAGGCACCCATGTCCGACCTCAGATCAGCGCGGCCGCTGTCGCCGCATCTCACGATCTACAAATTCCGCCCCACCATGGCGATGTCGATCCTGCACCGCATCACCGGCGCGGCGCTCTACGGCGGCACGCTGCTGCTCGTCTGGTGGCTCGTCGCCGCCGCGAGCGGCCCGGATGCCTTCGAGACGGCGTCGGACTTCTTCGGCTCGATCGTCGGGCGGATCATCCTGTTCGGCTACAGCTGGGCGCTGCTCCACCACATGTTCGGCGGCATCCGGCATCTGATCTGGGACACCGGCCACGGCCTGTCGAAGGAGACCTCGACGAAACTCGCCATCGCCACGCTGGTGGCGTCCCTCGCGATGACGCTGATCCTCTGGATCGCCGTCCTGGCGTTCGGCTGAGGAGACGGTGATGCAGAATTTCAGGACACCGCTCAGCCGCGTCCGCGGCCTTGGCTCGGCCCGCGACGGCACCGGCCATTTCTGGCAGCAGCGCCTGACCGCGGTCGCCAACGTCGTGCTGATCACCTTCTTCGTGATCCTCCTCGTCGCGCTGCAGGATGCCAGCTATCTCGAGCTGCGGTCGGCCTTCGCCAATCCGCTGGTCGGGATCGCCATGGCCCTGGTGACGGTGTCGGCGACCATCCATATGCGGCTCGGCATGCAGGTGATCATCGAGGACTATGTCCACGGTGGCGCCAAGCTGCCGCTGCTCATCCTCAACACCTTCTTCTCGGTCGCCGTCGCCGGCGCCAGCCTGTTCGCGATCGTCAAGATGAGCTTCGGAGCCTGACCATGGCCAGCAACGGCAAAGTCAACGGCGCCGGCCAGCCGCATCGTTCGGCCCCGGCACAGAACGGCAAGGCCTACAGCTTCGTCGACCACACGTTCGACGTCGTCGTCGTGGGCGCCGGCGGCGCCGGCCTGCGCGCCACCCTCGGCGCGGCGCAGGCCGGGCTGAAGACCGCCTGCATCACCAAGGTCTTCCCGACCCGCTCGCACACCGTCGCGGCGCAGGGCGGCGTCGCCGCGTCGCTCGGCAACATGGGCCCGGACGACTGGCGCTGGCACATGTACGACACCGTCAAGGGATCGGACTGGCTGGGCGACCAGGACGCCATCGAATACCTGGTGCGCGAGGCACCGAAGGCGGTCTACGAGCTCGAGCATTTCGGCGTGCCGTTCTCGCGCACCGAGGACGGGCGCATCTATCAGCGGCCGTTCGGCGGCATGACCACCGACTACGGCAACGGCCCCCCGGCGCAGCGCACCTGCGCCGCCGCCGACCGCACCGGCCACGCCATCCTGCACACGCTCTACGGCCAGTCGCTGCGCTATGCCTCGGAATTCTTCATCGAGTATTTCGCCATCGACCTGATCATGGACGAGGAAGGGGTCTGCCGCGGCGTCGTCGCCATCAACATGGATGACGGCACGATCCACCGCTTCCGCGGCAAGAAGACCATCCTCGCCACCGGCGGCTACGGCCGTGCCTATTTCTCCGCGACCTCGGCCCATACCTGCACCGGCGACGGCGGCGGCATGGTGCTGCGCGCCGGCCTGCCGCTGCAGGACATGGAATTCGTGCAGTTCCACCCCACCGGCATCTACGGCGCCGGCTGCCTGATCACCGAGGGCGCCCGCGGCGAAGGCGGCTACCTGACCAATTCCGACGGCGAGCGCTTCATGGAGCGCTACGCCCCCTCGGCCAAGGATCTCGCCTCGCGCGACGTCGTCTCGCGGTCCATGACCATGGAGATCCGCGACGGCCGCGGCGTCGGCAAGAACAAGGACCACATCTTCCTGCATCTGGACCATCTGGATCCGGCCGTGCTGCACGAGCGGCTGCCGGGCATCTCGGAATCGGCGCGGATCTTCGCCGGCGTCGACGTCACCCGCGAGCCGATCCCGGTGCTGCCGACGGTCCACTACAACATGGGCGGCATCCCGACGAACTATCACGGCGAGGTGCTGACCAAGAAGAACGGCGACCCGGACTCGGTGGTGCCCGGCCTGATGGCCGTCGGCGAGGCGGGCTGCGTCTCCGTCCACGGCGCCAACCGGCTCGGCTCCAACTCGCTGATCGACCTCGTGGTGTTCGGCCGCGCCGCGGCGCTGCGCTGCGCCGAGACGGTGACGCCGGGCGAGGACCAGCCGGACCTGCCGGCAGGCGCCGGCGACAACTCCCTCGCCCGTCTCGACCGCTTCCGCTACGCCAATGGCGGCACGCCGACGGCGGTGCTGCGCGACCGGATGCAGCAGACCATGCAGTCGAACTGCGCGGTGTTCCGCACCGGCGAGATTCTCGAGGAAGGCCACGAGAAGATCCACGAGGTCTGGGCCGGGTCGGAGGACGTGCGGGTCACCGACCGCTCGCTGATCTGGAACACCGACCTGATCGAGACGCTGGAATACGACAATCTCATCGCCCAGGCGGTGGTGACCATGGATTCGGCCCGCAACCGCACCGAGTCGCGCGGCGCCCACGCCCGCGAGGACTTCCCCGACCGCGACGACGCCAACTGGATGAAGCACACGCTCTCCTTCGCCGACACGGCGGCAAGGACGGTGTCGCTCGAGGACCGGCCGGTGCACACCTACACGCTGTCGAACCAGATCGACTATATCGAGCCGAAGAAGCGGGTTTACTGAGCAACGCCGCGAGGAGCCGCGCGATCGGCCGGCCATGCGCCGGCTGGTCAGGCTTGCCGTTGCCGCGACGCGGTGGCCCGCCCGGGCTGCCACATCGCGGCTGCGGCCCTAGGTCTGGGTGGGGACACCTTTCACCGGCCCGAGCAAGCGGCCGGATCAAGCAATTCGGAGGAATGATGGACAAGTTCAAACGCGCCGGCCTCGCCGGCCTGACGATCCTCGCGCTCGGCGCCCTGCCGCTCGCCGCTCAGGCGCAAAGCGATCCGGCGCCCGCCGCCTCGCAAGCGCCGGCCGAAACGACGGGCAGCGACGCCGCACCCGACCCGGCCGCGACGGAGACGCCGCAGGATCCAGCTGCCTCCGGCGGCGACGCCAGCGACATCACCCCCTCGGGCGGACCGGGTGGGGGGACGACGACGGTCGACGGCTCCGACGACACGGATACGGACGAGCAACAGTCCGACCAGCCCCGCAACGCCGTCGGCGACAAGTTCGAGCTGCCGCGCGTCTCGGAAGGCAACCAGGTCGAGCTGATCGCCGGTCTCTGTGGCGTGCAGATGAAGCAGATGACCCCGCTCGCCTGCAAATGCCTTGCCGAACAGGCGCTGGAGAAGCTGTCAGACCCGCAGCGTGACTATCTGATCGCCAGCGTCGTCGCGCCGCCGGTGGCCGAGCGGATGCTGGGCGACGGCCGTGTTGGCCAGCCCGACCAGGCGACGATCTTCGCCTTCCTCAATGCCACGTCCGAGGCCTGCGTGACCGGCAGTTTCGTGGAGCCGGCAGAAGGCGCGACCCCGCAGGCGACGCCGCCTGCCGCTCCGGCAGCACCTGCTCCGGCAACACCCGCACCGGGCGCAGCCGCGCCGGCCGATGGCGCCGCCCCGGCCAACTGACGACCGAGGGGGAGCCGGACGCCCGGCTCCCCCTTCTTCGCCGCGAACCGCCATGACCGGATCGATGCTTCACTCCCTGGCCCTTTCGGCGGAACGGCGCTGGTCGCGCCTGCGACACGGGCTGAAGCGCCGCGCCGGGCTCCTCGGCACACCGATCATCCTGCCCTATCTCGGCTTCGGCACGGCGAAGAGCCTCTGGGTGCGCGGGCGCGTCGTCGAGGACGAGGGCGTGGTCTCGGCCCTGCACAGCGATTCCCTTCTCACCAATCTCCGCCTGACGTTCCGCCGCTACGAGTCCGACGAAATTGCCGGCGCCGAACTCGCCTTTGAAGGCGCCGGCCGGTCCGGCACCGCGACCACCGACCGCGAAGGCTTCTTCGATTTCACCGTCGAGGCGCCGGACATCCCGGCCGGCGGGGCCTGGACCCATGTCGACCTGACGCTGACGGACGTCCCCGGCTACGACTGGCGACCGCTAGGCGCCAGCGTCCCGGTACGGCTGGTCCCGCCGGAGGCCCGCTTCGGGATCATCTCCGACATCGACGACACGATCGTCGAAACCGGCGCCACCAATCTCTTCCGCCATTGGCGGACGGTCGTCGCCAATTCTGCCGAGAGCCGCACGGCGTTTCCCGGCGTCACGCATCTTTACCGCGCGCTGACGCGGGGCGAGGCCGGGCCGGAAACCAACCCGATCTTCTATGTCTCCTCCAGCCCGTGGAACCTCTTCGACCTGTTCGAGCGGTTCATGCGCCTTCACGCCATCCCGGTGGGCCCGATGCTGCTGCGCGATTTCGGCATCGACGAGACCAAATGGTTCACCGGCAGCCACGACACCCACAAGCTGGCGATGATCGAGCGGGTCATGGACGCCTATCCGCATCTGCCCTTCCTGCTGATTGGCGATTCCGGCCAGCGCGACGCGGCGATCTATGCCGAGGCGAACCGGCGGCATCCGGGGCGCGTGCTCGCCGTCCACATCCGCGACGTCACGCCGGAGGGACACAGCCCGGCGGTGACGGAGGCGCTCGCCGCGCTGCGGTCGGCCGGCGTCCCGGTCACCATCGGCGCGAGCCTGGAGGCGGCGGCGACACTCTCGGCCGAGCAGGGGCTGATTTCCGCAGACGCCGCGCGCGCCGTTGCGGAAGCGGTCGGCAAACGCCGGGCCGGCATCCGGGAAACCCCGCTCGGCGAGAGCCGGAACCGCTGACAAAACCCGGCAAATCGCCGGATAATTCAACCGATTCAATGGTTCCCTGCGCGGTTTCGTCTCTGGCGTTTTGCACCGCAACCTTTATGTTGCGAACGATTCCAATCGTGACGATCCCCATCTGAAATTGGACTGATCATGGTCGAGCTTGCGCTTCCGAAGAACTCCACCCTCACCGAAGGCAAGGTGTGGGACCGGCCGCAGGGCGCGACCAACATCCGCGAGTTCAAGATCTACCGCTGGTCGCCGGACGACGACGCCAATCCGCGCACCGACACGTTCTATGTCGATGTCGACGATTGCGGGCCGATGGTCCTCGACGCGCTCCTGTGGATCAAGAACAAGGTCGACTCGACCCTGGCGCTGCGGCGCTCCTGCCGCGAAGGCATCTGCGGCTCCTGCGCGATGAACATCGACGGCGCCAACACGCTGGCCTGCACCAAGGGCATGGACGAGGTGAGCGGCGCCATCAAGGTCTACCCGCTGCCGCACATGCCGGTGATCAAGGACCTGGTGCCCGACCTCACCGTCCCCTATGCGCAGCTGCGCTCGATCGAGCCCTGGCTGAAGACCGAGACCCCGGAGCCCGAGCGCGAATGGCGCCAGAGCCACGCCGACCGCGAGAAGCTCGACGGGCTCTACGAGTGCATCCTGTGCTTCTGCTGCCAGACCGCCTGCCCGTCCTACTGGTGGAACGGCGAGCGCTATCTCGGGCCCGCCGTGCTTCTCCAGGCCTATCGCTGGCTGATCGATTCCCGCGACGAGGCGACCGGCGAGCGTCTCGACGACCTCGAGGATCCGTTCAAGCTCTACCGCTGCCACACCATCATGAACTGCACCCAGACCTGCCCGAAGGGCCTGAATCCGGCGAAGGCCATCGCCGAGATCCGCACGATGATGGTCGAGCGGCGGGTCTGACCGGCGCGGCGACTGACGCAGCGAGGCCACACCGGGCGGGTAAACGGCCCGCCGGCCACGCCCGGATCGCAACCCGCCCGCTTGCGGTCATCATTGTGCGGTCACGGATGCGTCATGAAGACGATCCGACCCTCCCGCCGCCTGTCGCTGTCCGCCATCGTGCTGTTGCCGCCGCTCGCCCTTGCCGGCTGCGTCGGCACGGGCGCGGACCTCGAGGAGGCGGTCAAGCCGCTCAGCTACGGCCCCAGCCAGGAATGCCTCGCCCGGGCGATGTATTTCGAATCCAACCGCTCCAGCGAGAGCGGCATGATGGCGGTCGGGACGGTGGTGATGAACCGCGTGGAGTCCGGGGAATATCCGAGCGACGTCTGCGCCGTGGTCGCGCAGCCCAAGCAGTTCGCGCCGGGCGTCATGACCCGCACGATGGGCGCCGGCAAGGATCTCGCCATGAAGACCGCCTACCGCGTGCTCTCCGGCGAGCGCCACGAGCCGGTCCGCGACGCGCGCTTCTTCCACACCGCCGGCCTGTCGTTTCCCTACGGGAACATGCACTACACGGCGATCGCCGGCGGCAATGCGTTCTACGAGAAGGTCTCGCGCCGCCATCGGCCGGACTTCAAGCATGCCTCGCAGGCGGAAGTCGCCGCAGCCGGCGCTTCGGGGGCGATCGACGGCATGCGCCAGGGCGCGAGCGGGGCGACGCCGGCACCCGTCGCGGCAGCCCTCAAGCCGGTGCGCAAGCCGGCCGAAGCGAGCCCGTTCCTGGCGCTGTGGAACGGCCTTGCCCGCAAGTACGCGACGCCGGCGCGCCCGGCAGCCGAAGCGTCCACGGCACCCACCACCGCCACGCCGGACCTCGTCGCGGCGACCGCGGCAGACGCCGCGCCGGCCGCGAATGCTGCCCTGCCCGGCGTGACGACGGCTGCACCCCTGCCTGCCGGCCGTCCGGAGACTCCCGCCGAGGCGGTGGTCGCCGCATCGTCCGCCTCCACGAATACGCTTGCCGAACGCGGCGGCCGCGTCGTCAGCCCGACCGCACGCCCCTAGGTCCTTCGGCATTCCCCGGGATGCCGGACCGTTGTCCGCGACGGCCGAGGCAGGCCGCACGATGATCGGCGACCACTCCACCGGCACCGCGACCGCCGCCATCGCCGGGCCGATCCTCTATGCCCGCGGGGGCGACGGCGAACGGCATGACCTGGCCGCCCTGCTGGTGCTGCCCGACGGCATCGGCGCCCCCGAGCTTCTGCCTGATTCGGGCGACCCGGCCCGACCGATCGTGCTGGCGACGTGTTTCGGCCGGACGGTGTGGCGCTACGATTTCTCGCTGCCGGCCGACCGCGATTCCGCCTACCGGCTGGGCGGCGAGCGTTTCACCGTCGCCTCGCCCGCCGCGAGCGACCGGCGCATCGTCTATGTCTCCTGCAATGGCCAGGAGACCGGCGATCTCGACCGCCTCGACACCGAGCGCGACGCGATGTGGGAGCGCCTCGCCGCCGAGCATCGCCGCACGCCCTTCGCGCTGATGCTGCAGGGTGGCGACCAGCTCTATGCCGACGACGTCCTTCTTGCCCATCCGAGCGTCGAACGCTGGGCGGCGGCGCCGCGCGACGCCCGCGGCGACATCGGCTTCGAGCCGGAAGCCGACGCAGCCGTGCGGCGCTTCTACTTCGAGCGCTATCTCGGCAATTTCGGCCGCACCGCGATGCGGACCGTCGCCGCGGAAGTTCCCTCGGTGATGATGTGGGACGACCACGACATCATCGACGGCTGGGGCAGCCATCCGGGGGCGCTGCTCGACAGCCCGGTCGGCCGGGGCCTGTTCGCGGCGGCCCGCGACATGTTCCTGCTCTTCCAGGTCGCCGGGAGCGACGCGGCCCTGCCCGCGACCGTCCCGGACCGCAGCGGCGCGACGCTCGGCCTCGCCATCGGCTTTCCGGGCCTGACCATCCTAGCGCCGGATCTTCGCAGCGAACGGCGGCCCGACCAGGTCATGGGGTCGGCCGGCTGGTCCTTCCTCGAGTCGGCGCTGGCCGCGACTCCGGCGCGCAACCGCGTCCTGATGATGTCCAGCGTGCCGGCGCTCGGCCCGCGCCTCAGCTGGGTCGAGGCGGTGGCGGACATGCTGCCGGTGCGCAACAAGTACGAGGACGACATGCGCGACCAGTGGCAGAGCCGGGTGCACCGCGACGAATGGATCCGCTTCCTCTCGCTTCTCGCCGCCCGGCAGGAGGCGGCCGACCAACCGCTCACCCTCGTCTCCGGCGAAATCCACCTGGCGACCCGCGGCGAGATGCGGCTTACCGACGGGTCGCAGCTGCATCAGCTGGTGGCCTCCGGCATCTCCCATCCGGCGCCGTCGCGGTCCTATCCGATGCTGCTCGGCTTTTTGGCGCGGTTCGGGCAATCGCCGCTGCCCGGCCAGCCGATCCGGCTGCATCCGCTGCCCGGACAGCGTTGGACCTACGTGGCGGAGCGCAATTACCTGGTGCTGTCGTTCGAGGAAGAAGCGCTGCAGGCGGAGTGGGAACTCGAGCGCGGCGGCCGGACGCCGCCGCTGGCCCTCTGATCCGGCATGGCCACCCGGGTTAACTGCCGCGCCCTTTCCAGTCCGCGAACCATGGCGCGAATGCGACGGTTTTGACGCGATTGCGCCAGCGTCGGGACAAATATTCTCCGGCAGGTCACTGTCTTGCGCCAAACCCGCGAAAAGTTCCACGATCTTGGAATGACCCTATTCCCTTCAAGTTTTCGTCACAGGAGTTGCCGAGAGAGACGCCATCGAAATGATCGCTGGAAAAAAGTCGCATGAAGCTTCTTCTGAGAACCGCCCTGACCGCAGCCCTCTTCGCCGGCACGCTCGCCGGCGGCTACGCAGGCGGGACGGACGAGGTCGTCGCGCAGCCACGCCACGTGGCATCGGGCGCCGCATCCTACTACGGCAAGCGGTTCCACGGACGCACCACCGCCAACGGCGAACGCTTCAACATGAATTCCATGACCGCCGCCCACCGCACCCTGCCCTTCGGCACCAAGGTGAAGGTGACCAACCGCCGCAACGGCAAGTCTGTCGTCGTGCGCATCAACGATCGCGGCCCGTTCCATGGCAAGCGGATCATCGACCTGTCGCAGGGCGCCGCCTCGCGCATCGGCATGATCAGCTCCGGAACCGCCAGCGTCAGCCTGGACGTACTCTGAGCCTCCGGCTCACGCCCCGGGGGGCTGCCATCGGCAGTCGGGGAGACGGCGCCCGCAGGGCGGTCCGTCGATACTGAGGGGGTTGGGTGAGCTGCGGCTTTCCCGCCTGTCACGCCGCTGAAGCGGCCATTCACCATCTCTGCCAGATAGGCCCATCGCCATGGCTCCGGTCCGCGGCGCGCGAGCCCGTGCGCTTCCGCGACGCCCGTCGACGCTTGACAGCCGGCCTGCCGCTGCTACCGTCGCGCCATCCAAGGGGAGTTCCGGCAAGGAACTGAGAGGCTGACGGCCGCCTAGAGGCGAAGCGCGCGGCGACCCTGTGAACCTGATCCAGTTCATACTGGCGTAGGGATGGGAAAAGCCGCGCACGATGAGCAGCCTCGTCATCTGAAGACCTGTCGGCCTGCCGCCCCACGAGGCGGCCTGTCGGCACGCGGCCCTTTTCGATCACCCACGGCGGGACTGGATCTCCACGGCGCAGAGCGCAGGGAGAGACCATGACCATGCCCACACGACCGCAGCCGGCCGTCACCACCGGACCGCTGCCCGCCTCGACCAAGATCCACGTCCCCGGCAGCCTCTTTCCGGACATCCGCGTGCCGATGCGCGCCATCGCGGTCCATCCGAGCGCCGGCGAGCCCGACCTCTGCGTCTACGACTCGTCCGGCCCGTTCACCGACGCGGCGGCGGAGGCCGACATCGCCCGCGGCCTGCCGCGTCATCGCGAGGCCTGGATAGCCGCTCGCGGCGACAGCGAATTCTGCGCCGCGCGCCCGGTCCGGCCGGAGGACAACGGCAATCTGCCGGCGGAAAAGGTGACGCCTGCCTTCCCCGTCCCGAACGCCCCGCGCCGGGGGATCGAGGGGCGGCCGCTGACGCAGTACGAATACGCCCGCGCCGGGATCGTCACCGCCGAGATGGAGTTCGTCGCCATCCGCGAGAACCTCGGCCGCGCCGGGAAGGCCGCCCCGGTGCGCGACGGCGAGCCCTTCCGGGCGGCGATCCCCGATCTCATCACCCCGGAATGGGTGCGCGACGAGGTCGCCTCCGGCCGGGCGATCATCCCCGCCAACATCAACCATCCCGAGCTCGAGCCGATGGCGATCGGGCGCAACTTCCTCACCAAGATCAACGCCAATATCGGCAATTCCGCCGTCACCTCGTCGATGGAGGAGGAGGTCGACAAGCTGGTCTGGGCGATCCGCTGGGGCGCCGACACGGTGATGGACCTCTCCACCGGCCGCAACATCCACAACATCCGCGACTGGATCATCCGCAACGCCCCGGTGCCGATCGGCACGGTGCCGATCTACCAGGCGCTGGAGAAGGTGGACGGCATCGCCGAGGCGCTGACCTGGGAGGTCTATCGCGACACGCTGATCGAGCAGGCCGAGCAGGGCGTCGACTATTTCACCGTCCACGCCGGCGTCCGCCTCGCCCATATCCCGCTGACCGCCGAGCGCGTGACCGGCATCGTGTCGCGCGGCGGCTCGATCATGGCGAAGTGGTGCCTGCACCATCACCGCGAGAGCTTCCTCTACGAGCATTTCGCCGAGATCTGCGACATCTGTCGAGCCTATGACGTGTCGTTCTCGCTGGGTGACGGGCTGCGGCCGGGCTCCATCGCCGACGCCAACGACGCGGCGCAGTTCGCCGAACTGGAGACGCTGGGCGAGCTCACGGCCATTGCCCGCGCCAAGGGCTGCCAGGTGATGATCGAGGGGCCCGGCCACGTGCCGATGCACAAGATCAAGGAGAATGTCGACCTGCAGGTGAAGCTCTGCGGCGATGCACCGTTCTACACGCTCGGACCCCTCGTCACCGACATCGCCCCCGGCTACGACCACATCACCTCGGCGATCGGCGCGGCGATGATCGGCTGGTTCGGCACGGCGATGCTCTGCTACGTCACGCCGAAGGAGCATCTCGGCCTGCCCGACCGCGACGACGTCAAGGTGGGGGTGATCACCTACAAGATCGCCGCCCACGCCGCCGATCTCGCCAAGGGCCACCCGGCCGCCCGGCTGCGCGACGACGCGCTGTCCAGAGCCCGCTTCGAGTTCCGCTGGGAGGACCAGTTCAACCTGTCGCTCGATCCAGACACCGCCCGCTCCTTCCACGACGCAACGCTGCCGAAGGAGGCGCACAAGCTGGCGCATTTCTGCTCGATGTGCGGGCCGAAATTCTGCTCGATGAAGATCAGCCACGACATCCGCGACGCCGCCCGGCAGGACGCCGACAGGCAAGAGGGCATGGCGGCGATGGCCGAACGCTACCGCCAGGGCGGCGATCTCTACATGCCGGTGGAACCGGTGCCGGGCGAATAGAGGGAACGGCCGGACGCGATGCGGGTTCTTCTGCGAACGAGATGAGGAGTTCGACCATGCCAGACCCGGATCCGAAGCCCGAGGGCAAGCCACCGCCACGGGACGCAGAGACCGACGACGACGGCGTCCTCGACAACGCCATCGAGCGTACCGACAACGCCTTCCATGGGCGCAAGGATGACGAGAGCCTGATCGGCCGCGACATTCCGCTCGACGTGCAGGAAGCGGAAGAAGAGGAAGCCAAGGACGAGGACTGGCGCAACTACTGAGGGACGTCGGTCCATTCATCGAAAAACCCCGCGTCGGTCCTGCCGGCGCGGGTTTTTTTGCTTCCGGTCGCGCGAAAGCCTCAGCGCCAGTGGCGCACGTCGACGAAGCGGCCGGCGATGGCGGCGGCGGCGGCCATCGCCGGCGAAACCAGGTGGGTCCGCCCGCGGTGGCCCTGCCGGCCCTCGAAATTGCGGTTCGAGGTCGAGGCGCAGCGCTCGTAGGGCGCGAGGCGATCCTCGTTCATGCCGAGGCACATCGAGCAGCCCGGCTCGCGCCAGTCGAAGCCGGCGGCCTTGAAGATCTGGTCCAGCCCCTCGGCCTCGGCCTGCGCCTTCACGAGGCCCGAGCCCGGCACGATCATCGCCGAGACCGTGTCGGCGACCCGGCGGCCCTCGACGATGCCGGCGACGGCGCGCAGATCCTCGATCCGGCCGTTGGTGCAGGAGCCGATGAACACGCGGTCGATGGTGATGTCGGTCATCGGCGTGCCTGGGGTGAGGCCCATATACTCCAGCGCCCTCTGCTTGGAGCGGCGCTTGCCCTCGTCGTCAATCGCGGCCGGGTCCGGCACGACGCCGTCGACGGCCACGACGTCCTCCGGCGAGGAGCCCCAGGAGACGATCGGCGGCAGGCTCGCCGCGTCGAGCCGCACGACCTTGTCGTAATGCGCGCCCGGATCGGAAACCAACGTGCGCCAGTAGTCCACCGCGCGATCGAACGCGTCGCCTTTCGGCGCCCGCGGCCGGCCGGCGATATAGGCGAAGGTCGTCTCGTCCGGCGCGATCAGGCCGGCGCGCGCGCCCGCCTCGATCGACATGTTGCAGACGGTCATCCGGCCTTCCATCGACAGCGCGCGGATCGCCTCGCCGGCATATTCGATGACGTAGCCGGTGCCCCCGGCCGTGCCGATCTCGCCGATGATCGACAGGATGATGTCCTTGGAGGTGACGCCGTCCGGGATCTTTCCGTTGACCTCGACCAGCATGTTCTTGGCCTTGGCCTGGATCAGCGTCTGGGTGGCGAGCACGTGCTCGACCTCCGACGTGCCGATGCCGTGCGCCAGCGCGCCGAAGGCGCCGTGGGTGGAGGTGTGGCTGTCGCCGCAGACGATCGTCGTGCCCGGCAGGGTGAAGCCCTGCTCCGGCCCGATGATGTGGACGATGCCCTGCCGGCGGTCGGCCGCGTCGTAGTACTCGATGCCGAAATCCGCGGCGTTCTGGGCCAGCGCCTCGACCTGGATACGGCTCTCCTCGTTCTTGATGCCGAGCACGCGGTCCGGCGAGGTCGGCACGTTATGGTCGACGACGGCGAGGGTCTTTTCCGGCTGCCGCACCTTGCGGCCGGTCAGGCGCAGGCCCTCGAAGGCCTGCGGGCTGGTGACCTCGTGGACGAGATGGCGGTCGATGTAGATCAGGCAGGTGCCGCCCTCCTGCTCGGCGACCAGGTGGTCGTCCCAGATCTTGTCGTAGAGGGTGCGTGGCTTGGTCTGGCTCATGGTGGTCGTCCTTGTCGGCGGGCAGGTCCCCGGGCCGAGCGCAACTGTTCGGATGGCGATGAAGCGGGCTTTCGGAGCCGTCTGTCACGACGACTGGCGGCCGGCTAATGGCCGCCGGCGACGACCAGGCGGTAGAAGAACCGGCCCGGCAGGCGCGCGCGATCGGAGAGCTTGGCAAAGCCCTCGCTCGTCGGTAAATGCGGCCGCGCCCGCGGCTTGGCGATCCGGAACATGGTCCGAACATAGCAACAGCTGTGACGCCAGACAATCGCGCGCCGAAACGTGCCTGATATACGCATGCCCATGCCGTCGCCGGAGAACCGCCCCATGACGGGTCGGAACGGCGGGCTCTTCTGTTCTTCACAGGAACCGTCCATGCGCCACATCACCCTTGCCATGCTCGTCGCGGCGACCGCCGCGCTTTCCGCCCTGCCGGCCTTCGCCGGCGATCCCGCCCCCTCCGTGGAGCGGGGCCGCGTCGTCGCCACCGTCAGCGGCTGTCACGACTGCCACACCGCCGGCTACATGGAGTCCGGCGGCAAGCTCGACCCCGCAGCGGCCTTCACCGGCGCCCCCCTCGGCTTTCGCGGCCCCTGGGGCACGACCTATGCCGCCAATCTCCGCCTGGTCGCGGCCGAGCGGGACGAGGCCGGTTTCGTCCAGCACCTGAAGACGCTGAAGACCTTGCCGCCGATGCCGTATTTCAACCTGCAGGCGATGCCGGAGACCGACATGCGGTCGCTCTATCTCTACATCCGCTCGCTGGGCGAACCCGGCGAGCCGGCGCCTGCCGCCGTTCCGCCGGGCGAGGAGCCGACGACGCCGTACATCGTCTTCGCGCCGCCGACCATGCCGGCCGGCTGAGCGTCAGTCCGGCACCGCCAGGCCCTCGATGAAGCGCGGCGTGTGCTTGGCCTCGAAATCGGCCTCGCGCACCAGCCCGTCGAAGTGACGGGTCAATTCCAGTACCTGGCGCCGCTCGCGAAAGGCCATGTAGAAGCGGCCGACATAGACCGCGGCCTGCAGCGGCCCGAAGATCGTCACCGGGGCCGAGAACACCTTCTTGCGGTCGAACAGATAGAGCCTGAGCGAGGGATAGAGCTCCTCGCTCAGGCGCCGCATCCGCTCCAGCTGCGCCCGCCGCTCCGCGGCCGGCAGACCGCGCCAGTAGCCCTCGCCCGCGGCGAAGCCCTCGAGCGCGTCGATCGGCATGGCGATCTCGTAGTCGGTGTCCGGCGCCTGCAGATAGGCGAGGCGCTGCCGCATGTCGGCGATCGCCTGGTCGGTGGTGCGGCCGAGAAAGTCGCCATACTCAAAGCGCAGCACGTCTTCCGACTTCAGCATGTCCGGCAGCGTCGCCGGCACGTGCCGGATCTTGTAGCCGCGCGCTTCCTCGTGCCAGCGATACATCGACTCGTCGGACGGCGCGCGCGCCGCCTCCTCGATACGCATTGCCGCCTCGAGCATGTCGGCGCCGCGCTCGCGCCGGTCGGTCAGGCCGAGCAGCCAGTCGCAGGAGACGCCGAGCGCGAAGGCCGCCTCGGCGGCGAACTGGGCGTTCGGCAGGCGTCCGTCGTCGGAGGAGAGGATCAGCGAGACGGTCGAGCGGTCGGCCTGGGTGGCGCGCGCCAGCGCGCTCTTGGAAAGGCCGCGCGCGGCCATGGCGGCGGCGAGCCGTTCGCGGAACAGCCGGGATCGGTCTCTCTTGTCCATCTGATGACGATTATCACGTTTTGCGAAGAAATTCTGCGAACGTGACTCGGTGCATGAAAATTCGCGGGATTCCTCCCTTGGCCGCTTTGGCCTAGAAGACGGGGGTCACCCGCGGACGACGGACAGCCAGAGGCTCCCTCGCTCCGCATCTCGAATCTCACCCGCGTTTCGCCGCCGGCCGCCATGGCTGGCGGGCGGATTCGGCCGACCAGGAGCCAGGAAGCAGCATGGAGACACGCAGCCGGAGCATCGCCAAAGCCGCCTCGTGGCAAGCGCTCGGCCTCGTCACCATGTCGGTGCTCGGCTTCCTGTTCACCGGTTCGCTCACCGCCGGCGGGGGCCTCGCGCTCGCCTCCTGCCTCCTCGGCTTCTTCACCTACCTCGCGCATGAGCGCCTCTGGGCCGGCATCCGCTGGGGCTGGTCCTCGACGGTGCGTGCCACGACAGCGCAGGGCGATCACGGCAACTGATGCGGCCGCGCCGGCGGCCTGCCGCCTGCCCCTTGGTATCCGACGAATTTTCCGCACAAACGCAAAAAGCGGCCGCAGGGGCCGCTTTCGCGTCGTTCCGACCTGGGCCGGGATTTATTCGGCGGCGGCGGTCGCCGTCTTTGCCGCTTCCTTCTCCGCCTTCGCCTTGTCGCGCGCATCCGCGGCGACCTGGCGGGCGTCGTCGTTCAGCTTGCGGGCGCGGGCATTGGAGGCCTCGACGATACGGGCCGACTTGCCGCGACGATCGCGCAGGTAATAGAGCTTGGCGCGCCGCACCTTGCCGCGCCGCACGACCTCGACCGAATCGAGCATCGGCGAATAGACCGGGAAGACGCGCTCGACGCCCTCGCCATAGGAGATCTTGCGGACGGTGAAGTTCTCCTGGAAGCCGGCGCCGGCGCGGGCGATGCACACGCCTTCATAGGCCTGCACGCGCGTGCGCGTGCCTTCGGTGACGCGGACGTTCACCCGCAGCGTGTCGCCGGCGGAGAAGTCCGGGATCTGGCGGATGGCATTGATGCGCGCAGCTTCGGCCGCATCGAGTTCGGAAATGATGTTCATGGCATAGCCTCAATTCGTTTCATGCCGGAAAGGCGTCTTAACCCCGACATGGCCGCCGTGACGGTCAAGTTATTCTGAGGAAATCGGACTGGCCCTTACACGGCTTCCGGCGGTTTGTCACTAGGGCACCCGGCGAAACCGCCGCAAATGTCCCGTCTCCGGCATTCCGGCGCTTGCTCTTTCGCGGCCGATCGTGCGATGCCGCAGGGCCTCCCGCCGACAGCTGCCGTGCAACCGCCTCGCGGACGGCTGTCTTCGTCGTATTTCCGAAAGCCTGCCATGTCCCTTCTCGTCATCGCCCTCCTGTTCGTGGCCGGCTTCCTGTCGGGCGCGATCAACGCCGTGGCGGGCGGCGGCACCTTCATCACCTTCGGCGCGCTCAGCCTGATCGGCGTTCCCCCGATCGTGGCCAACGCCACCTCCTCGATCGCGCAGCTTCCAGGCTACATGACCTCGTCGCTCGCCTATCTGACGGACATCAGGCGGTTCTGGCGCAGCGCGCTGATTCTGGCGGCGGTGTCGGTCGTCGGCTCGCTCGGCGGGGCGCTGTTCCTGCTCTATCTCGACAACGAGGAATTTGCGGCGCTGGTGCCCTGGCTGCTGCTCGCGGCCACCGCATTGTTCGCCGCGGGTCCCTGGATCGCGCCGTCGCGCGATCGCCACGAGACGGCGCCCCGCAGCCGCATCGCCGGCCCGATCGTGCAGTTCGTCACGTCGATCTATGGCGGCTTCTTCGGCGCCGGCATGGGGATCATGATGCTGGCGACGCTGGGACTGACGGAGAGCGGCGACTATCACCGTCTGAATGCGCTGAAGAACCTGCTCGCGAACGTCATCGCCATCGTCGCCATCGTCGTCTTCGTCTCCGGCGGCGTCGTCTACTGGATCGGGGCGCTGGCGATGATCCCCGGCGTCGCGCTGGGCGGCTATGCCGGCGTCTGGATGGCCCGGCGCGTGCCGCAGGTCGTGGTGCGCAGCTTCGTCGTCGCCGTCGGCCTGTTTCTCGCCGGCTACTACTTCGTCACCGGCTGAACCCGGGGACAGCGCCGACTCGAGGCTGCGGCGCGCGGCGGCGGGTGCTAGGCTTTCCGGATCGAGACCGGAGATGACCCATGGCGCGGCACTGGCCTGACATTCCCTATCTCGCCTGGCGGGAGACCTGCCAGGCGCTGCAGCTCTATACGCAGATCGTCGGCAAGTATCGGCTGGCGCACACGCCCTGGCTCAACCATTCCTGGACCGCCACGCTCTACGTGACGGCCCGCGGCCTGACGACGTCGCCGATACCCGATGGTCCGGGGATCGAGATCGTCTTCGACCTTCTCGACCACCGGGTCATCGGGACGAACAGCGACGGCGGCATCGAGAGCTTCGCGCTGGAGCCGATGACGGTGGCGGCGTTCCACGCCCGGTTCGTGGCGCTGGTCGGCGAACTCGGCGGCACGCCGCGCTTCAACGGCCGGCCCAACGAGGTCGCCGATCCCGTCGCCTTCGTCGACGACCACCGCGACCGGCCCTACGACGCCGACGCCGTGACGCGCTTCTTCCGCGCGACCGTCGCCGCCGACCGGGTGTTCAAGGCCTTCCGCACCTCGTTTCTCGGCAAGCAGAGCCCGTCGCATTTCTTCTGGGGCAGCTTCGATCTCGCCGTGACCCGCTTTTCAGGCCGCACCGCGCCGCTGCATCCGGGGGGCATCCCGGCTCTGCCCGACAGCATCACCCGCGAGGCCTACGACCACGAGGTCGCCTCGGCGGGGTTCTGGCCGGGCGGTGGCGGCATCGACTATCCCGCCTTCTATGCCTACGCCTATCCGACGCCGGCCGGCTATTCGGCCGCGACGATCGAACCGGAAGCGGCCTTCTGGGCGAGCGGTCTCGGCGAGTTCGTCCTGCCCTACGACGCGGTGCGGGAAGCCGCCGATCCCGACGCCACGCTGCTGGCCTTCCTCGAATCCACCTACCGGGGCGCGGCAAGCCTCGGCAAATGGGACCGCGATGCGCTGGAATGTGCTCCCGGCGTTCCGGGCCGCCCACGCGACGTGACGGCAAGGCCCGAACCGGCGGCCGAGAACCTGCCCGAACCGACGCCGCTCGACCCGGCCGACATCCAGCGCGAGGAAGGTCCCGCCAAGGGGCGCTACCTGCTGCGGCGCGACGGGCTGGAGGCGGAGATGAGCTACAGCCGGGCCGGCGCCCGCCTGCTGATCATCGACCACACCAGCGTTCCGGATGCCTGGCGTGGCCGCAAGGTGGGCGAGCACCTGGTGCGGCGGGCGGTAGAGGACGCGCGCAGCGCCGGGCGCTCGATCCTGCCGCTCTGCCCGTTCGCCAAGGCGCAGTTCGACCGCCACGCCGAATGGCACGACGTGCTCGACAAGCGTTAGTCGGAACGAACGTCTTATCCGGACGTCAGCGCCCGAGCAGATCCGGTCGCCGCGCGGCGGTGATCCGCTCCGCCTCCGCCCGGCGCCAGCGTTCCACCGCGCCGTGGTCCCCCGAGGTCAGCACCGCCGGGATCGCCTGCCCCTCCCATTCGGCGGGGCGGGTGTAGTGCGGATGCTCCAGGAGCCCCGCCTCGAAGCTCTCGGCCTCGCCGGACAGCGCGTTGCCCATCACCCCCGGCAGCAGGCGCACCACGGCGTCGAGCAGCACCAGGGCGGCGATCTCGCCGCCGGAGAGGATGTAGTCGCCGATCGACACTTCCTCGAGCCCGCGCCCCGCGATGACCCGCTCGTCGACGCCCTCGAAGCGGCCGCAGACGATGACCGCGCCCTCGCCGGCCGCCAGCGCGCGGACGCGGCGCTGGTCGAGCGGCCGGCCGCGCGGGCTCATCAGCAGCCGCGGCCGGGCGTCGCCGACGGGCGCCGCGTGGTCGATCGCCGCCGCCAGCACGTCGGCCCGCATGACCATGCCGGCGCCGCCGCCGGACGGCGTGTCGTCGACCATGCGGTGGCGGCCGACGCCGAAGTCGCGGATCTGGACGGTCTCCAGCGTGACGTCGCCGCGCTCCAGCGCGCGGCCCGCCAGCGATACGCCGAGCGGGCCCGGAAACATCTCCGGATAGAGCGTCAGGACCGTCGCGCGAAAGCCCATCGTCGTCTCAGGCCAGCGGCTCGCTGCTGGCGACCTCGACGATCTTCAGGTCGCGGGCGTGCACCGTCACGCGCTTCAGCGCGGCGTGCCAGGCGGCGATGTGATCGGCCTTGCCGTGCCGGGCGAGATCCTCGCGGCTCTCCCATTCCTCGTAGATCCGCACCAGGCCGGGCTCGAGCAGGTCCTCGGCGAAGGAATAGACCAGGCAGCCCTGTTCGGCGCGCGTGGCGGAGATGACCGCGACGGCGTCGGCGCGCAGGGCGTCGAGATCCTGCTGCGAAAGGCGAAGGGTTCCGGCGACGATGATCATTGGTGGCTCCCGATCCTGTGGCGAGCGGCGCCGCCGCTCCTGGCGCAGGGGATAGGTCGGCGCGGCCGGGAAGGCAAACCGGCGGGCGGCCCGCGGCTCAGGCCCGGTCCGTCGGCGCCCCGTCGTCCGGCCCCGGTTCGTCGTCGTCCTGCGTCTCCACCAGCCCGGCGGCGACCGGATCGACGATCATCACGCCGGCGTCGACGTCGAGTTCGGGCACCGCCGCGGCCGAGAACGGGATCATCAGCGTAGGCCCGCCCGGCGGCTGGATCTCGACGATGTCGCCGGCGCCGAAATCATGGAAGGCGACGACCTTCCCGACGGGATCGCCGGCGATCGTCTGCACCGCCAGCCCGACCAGGTCGCCGAGATAGAATTCGTCGTCGTCCTCGGGCTCGGGCAGCACCGAGCGATCGACGAAGAGTTCCCGGCCGTTGATCCGTTCGGCGTGGTTGCGGTCCGTGACTTCGGCAAAGCGCACCACCACGACGTTCTTCTGCGCCCGCGCCGACTTGACGGTGTAGCGATTGCCCGCGGCGTCGAAGAGCGGTCCGTAGGCACCGAGCGCCGTCGGGTCCTCGGTGAGCGATCGGACGCGGCATTCGCCCTTGATGCCGTGCGCCCCGCCGACGACGGCAAGCAGTACGGGATGGGCGGGCGCGGACGGAGAATTCGGCATCGGTCTCGGCGATCCTTGCGGCTGGCACCGATCCATGCCGCCATCGGGCGGATTCGGCAAGTCAGACGGCGGGCTGCGCTTCGGCCGGCTCCGCCGCCGTTTCCTGGCGCCGGTCGCGGTCGGGATTGGCATAGTGCTCGCGCTTGGCGGCGTACATCAGCTGGTCGGCCCGGCGCACCGCGTCCTCCAGCCGCTCGCCGGGCTCGGCCGTCGCCATGCCGAGCGAGAAGGAGAGCCGAGAGCCGGGATAGAACTGGTTGTTCACCTCCACCAGTTCCTGGATCGACGCGATCATCCGCGCGCCCTCCTCGGCGCCGCTGGCCGGCATCATCACCACGAACTCGTCGCCGCCGATGCGGGCCGCGTGGCTCGGCCTGGCGACCGCCTCGTTCAGCACCTCGCCGGCCCGCCGCAGCAGCGCGTCGCCCGCCGCATGGCCGAGCGTGTCGTTGACCTCCTTCAGGCCGTTGAGGTCGGCCACGACCAGCGTCACCGGCTCCGGGCCCTTGCGCTCCAGCCGGTTGAGCTCGTCGACGAAGAACGAGCGGTTGTAGAGGCGGGTCAGGATGTCGTGCTTGCCGAGATATTCGAGATAGGCCTCGGCCTTCTTGCGGGCGGTGATGTCGGCGAGCGCCACCTGCACCAGCGACCAGTCCGACTCGTGCCCCGGGAACACCGAGAACTGCATGTGGACGTGCAGTTCCTCGTTCTCCAGCGAGTAGTTCACCACCTCGCGCTGCTGGAACAGCTTGCCGTGCCACAGGTCCACGAGCTGCTCGCGGAAATGCTGCTCCATCCCGTCGCGGAACACTTCGGCGAGCCGCGCGAGCAGCGTCGCCTTGTCCGCGGCCTTGAACAGCTCGAGCGTGTGCCGATTGACGTCGATCACGCGGATCTCGCTCATGCAGCGGGCGACGAAATCCGGATGCACGTCGAGAAAGGTGCGGAAATCCACGACGCCGCGCTCGCGCACCTCGTCGATCAGCCGCTTGACCACGCTGAAATCCTCGACCCAGAGCGAGATCGGCGAATGCTCGAACAGGCCGCGGGCGAAGGCCTCGCTCTCGGCGATCCGACGCCGGCCGCTCTCGCGCTCGGTGACATCCTCGGTGGCCACCAGCACGCGGCCCCAGTCCGCCTCGTGGCCGGGCAGGATGCGGGCCTTCAGCTGCACGTCGAGGCGGCGGCCGGAGAGCGTGTAGTTGACCGCCAGGCTGGTGAAATTGTCCTGGCCGTCCCAGAGCTGCGCAAGCTCGTCGACATGGGTCGACAGCATGTCGCCGGAGAATACCCGGTCGAGATTGTCCGACAGTTCGGCGTAGCTCGAAGCCTCGAAGAGTTCGAGCGTTCGCTGGTTGACGGCGATCAGGCCGATCCGGCGGGTGGCTTCCCGCACGCGCTCGGGATCGGCGGCAAGATGCGCCCGCAGGTCGGTGACACCGCCGGCGCGCCATTCGTCGAGCAGCGCCTTCACGCCGCTGAAATCCTCCAGCCAGAGCGGCACGGGAGCCAGCTCGAAGGCATCGGTTCCGGGCAGATGATCCGAAGAGGTTTCGGCAGGCGGCATGTTCGCACCCTCACGCCAGGGCCGCTGGGCCCGCTTAAGGGAACGGCGCCCTTGGGCGCCGTCCACTCACATCCGTCAACTTGCAGCCGAAACTGGTCCGACGCTTACTCTGCGGAAGTCGTCTCTTCCTCGGCCGGCGCGTTCTTGGCGGCTTCGGCCTCGGCGGCGGCAGTCGCGGCGTCTTCCTCGCGCTGCTTGCGCTCGGCCTCGCGCTCCTGCGCCTTCTTGCCCGGCAGGCCCTTGGTCAGGTTCTTGCGCTCGGGGCGGTTGGCGATGCCCGCCTGGTCGAGGAAGCGCAGCACCCGGTCGGTCGGCTGGGCGCCTTCGCCGAGCCAATGCTTGATGCGGTCTTCCTTCAGCGTGACGCGCTGCGCGTCCTTCGGCAGCAGCGGGTTCCACGAACCCAGCTGCTCGACGAAGCGGCCGTCGCGCGGGCTGCGCGCGTCGGCGACGACGATGTGGTAGTAGGGGCGCTTCTTCGAGCCGGCCCGGGCCAGACGCATTTTCAAGGGCATTTCATTCTCCTGTCGATGATGGCATGCCGCGCGCGGCGGCGATGGCTTCGTGGTGGCGGATGACTTCCTTCACGATGAAGTTCAGGAATTTCTCCGCGAATTCCGGATCGAGTTCGGCGTCGTGGGCAAGCCGGCGCAGCCGTTCGATCTGCTCTCGCTCCCGGGCCGGATCGGCCGGGGGCAACTGGTTCTCGGCCTTCAGCGCGCCCACCACCTTCGTGCAGCGGAAGCGCTCGGCCAGGATGTGGATCAGCGCGGCGTCGATATTGTCGATCGAGCGGCGCAGCGCGGCAAGCCGGGTCTTCGGGTCGGCCTCGTCGAAGCCGGATGACGGCAGGACGGTCATTTCTTCTTCCCCGGCAGGCCCGGCAGGCGCGGCGCGCCACCCGGCAGTCCCGGCAGTCCGCCGATGCCGCCGAGGCCCTGCGGCAAGCCGGGCATGCCGCCGCCGCCCTGCGCCGCCCGGGCCATCGCCTCGAGCTCCTTGGGGTCCATCTTCGACAGGTCGGGCATGCCGCCGCCCATCCCCGGCATGCCGCCGAGGCCCATCTTGCCGGCCAGCCCGCCCATCATCTTCTGCATCATGCCGCCCTTGCCCTTGCCCATGGACTTCATGACGTCGGCCATCTGGCGGTGCATCTTCAGGAGCTTGTTGATCTCCGCCGACGAGGTGCCGGAGCCGGCGGCGATGCGCTTCTTGCGCGAGTGCTTGAGGATGTCGGGATTGGCCCGCTCCTTCGGCGTCATCGAGCCGATCACCGCGAGCTGGCGCTTCAGCATCTTGTCGTCGAGACCGGCCGCCGACATCTGGTCCTTCATCTTCCCCATGCCGGGCATCATGCCCATCATGCCGCCCATGCCACCCATCTTCTGCATCTGGCGGATCTGCTCGGCGAGATCGTTGAGGTCGAACTTGCCGGACTGCATCCGCTTGGCCATCGCCGCGGCCTGTTCCGCGTCGATGTTCTCGGCGGCCTTCTCGACCAGCGAGACGATGTCGCCCATGCCGAGGATGCGATCGGCGATGCGGGCCGGATGGAAATCCTCCAGCGCGTCCATCTTCTCGCCGGTACCGATCAGCTTGATCGGCTTGCCGGTGACCGCGCGCATGGAGAGGGCCGCGCCGCCGCGCCCGTCGCCGTCGACGCGGGTCAAGACGATGCCGGTGATGCCGACGCGCTCGTCGAAGGAGCGGGCAAGGTTCACCGCGTCCTGGCCGGTCAGGCTGTCGGCGACCAGCAGGATCTCGTGCGGCCGGGCGCGCGCCTTGATCTCGGCCATTTCGGCCATCAGCGGCTCGTCGATATGCGTGCGGCCGGCGGTGTCGAGGATGACGACGTCGTAGCCGCCGAGGCGGGCGGCCTGCTCGGCGCGGATGGCGATCTCGACCGGGCCCTGGCCGGCGATGATCGGCAGCGTCGCGACGCCGGTCTGCTCGCCGAGCACCTTGAGCTGCTCCTGGGCGGCCGGCCGGCGCGTGTCCAGCGAGGCCATCAGCACCTTCTTGCGCTGCTTCTCGGTGAGCCGCTTGGCGATCTTGCCGGAGGTCGTGGTCTTGCCCGAGCCCTGCAGGCCGACCATCATCACCACGACCGGCGCCGGCGCGTTGAGGTCGATCGGGACCTGGGTCTCGCCGAGCGTCGCGATCAGCTCGTCATGGACGATCTTGACGACCATCTGGCCGGGCTTGATCGACTTCAGGATCTCGGCGCCGACGGCCTTGGCGCGTACCCGGTCGGTGAAGTCCCGGACGACTTCCAGCGCGACATCGGCCTCGAGCAGCGCCCGACGGACCTCGCGCAGCGCGGCGGCGACATCCTTGTCGGACAGCGCGCCGCGGCCGGTGAGGCCGTTCAGGATGGACCCGAGACGGTCCTGGAGTGAATCGAACATCAAGGCTTCCTTCCGTCCTTCCGGCGTCGTACCGGAAGGTGGTGCGGCAAGCCGGCCCCGAACACATGCCATGCGCAAAGCATGACGGCATCCGCGGGCGAAAATCGCTGGCGGATGGTGACCTCCGGGCGGCTCTTGCGAAAGAGGGACCCGGTCGGCGTGTCGCGGACGGCTAGTCGCGGATATGGCTCGGCAGAAACACCAAGCGCCGCCAATTGTCAAATTCCGGCCGTCCGGCGCCTGGCTCGGTCAGCACAATGGAACCGGCAGGGCACTCCCCTACTTCGGGGCTGGTGGGACAGCAGCCCTTTGCCGGCACGCCGGCCGATCGCGAGAGCGTCCGTTTCGATCCGCCGCAGGCTGGACGGCCACCTTGCGCGACACAGACTGGGAGCTTGGCATGGCGACGGTTGGGGTTGGCCTGCATCATGGCCACGGCAGGGTGTCGGCTCTCCGGGCGGGACAGGGTCGTTGAGCATGGGCACGCATCTGGTTCTTGCCGTGCTCACGGTGCTGTTCCTCGCTGCGACGGGGCTCTCCTTCGTGCGCATAGCCCACGGCTTCGTGCGCACCCTGTCGTTCCCGCGGCTGCAGATCCTCGCCCTCACCGGCGTGCTCGCAGCCTTCACGATCTGGCTCGTCGACGACCCGCGATGGCTGTGGACGCTGCTCGCCGGCCAAGCCGTCGTCGCCGTCGTCCAGGCGGCCTGCATCGTGCAGTTCACCCCACTCCGGCGGGCCCAGTCGGAGCGCTTCGCCGGCCCGAGCGACGCCCCTAACGTCGTCTCGATCCTGTCGTCCAACGTCAAGATGTCGAACCGCGACTATGCCCGGACGGTCCAGGCGGTGCTCGACGCGGACCCCGACATCGCCCTCTTGATGGAAGTCGACCAGGCCTGGACCGACGCGCTTGCTCCGATCGGCGAGGGGCGGCCCCACCAGGTCGTTCAGCCGCTCGGCAACGCCTACGGGATGGCGCTCTATTCGCGCCACGAATTGTCGGATGTGCAGGTCCAGAATCTGGTCATGGACGAGGTCCCCTCGATCATCGCCCGGGTGACGCTCCCCGACGGCCAGAGCTTCCGGATTTATTGCGTCCATCCGGAACCGCCGGTGCCGCACATCGACTCCGCCGGCCGCGACGGGGAACTGCTGAAAGTCGCCCAACTCGTCGACGGCGACACGATGCCCTCCATCGTCTGCGGCGACCTCAACGACGTGGCATGGTCGCACACGACCCGGCTCTTCCAGCGCCTTTCCGGGCTTCTGGATCCGCGCATCGGCCGAGGCTTCTACAGCTCCTTCGACGCACGCTTCTGGTTCCTGCGCTGGCCGCTGGATCATCTCTTCCATGACGCCCGCTTCCGTCTCGTGGCGATGCGGCGGCTGCCCTACAGCGGCTCCGACCACTTCCCGATGTATTTCAGCCTCGCCCTGACGGACTCGAACGGGAATGCCGAACTGCCGACGGAAAAGGACGCGGCCGATCTCGAGGAAAGCCGCGAGATCCGCCAGGAAGCCCGGGAACTCGACCGGGAGGCCATCGGCGTCGACTGGGAGAAATGAGAGCCGTTGCGAATGCAAAGGTCGCTTGTGGAACGATAGGCCGGCTGCGGCATTCAATCTGCCGAAGGAACGCCGCGGCAACGGGCGCGTCCGGCTCGCGTCGCCATTGCCCCTGTCGTGATCCCTCGGGACCGCGCCATCGGGTCGTGGCCGCAGCCGGCCTCGACCGGTCCGCCTCTCGCAAGGACCCATCCATGACCGATCCCCACGACACCCGCCCGGAGCGCGATCGCACCGTCATCGTCAACAACGACCGCGGCGGCAGCGGCGGTGGGGGCGGCGGCTCGGGCTGGCTGATTGCCGGCCTGCTGATCGTCGTCATCGTCGTCGGCGCGTTCTTCCTCTTCGGTGACCGGCTCACCGGCGGCGGCGGTGGCGGCGACACCAACGTCACCATCGACACGCCGGACGTCAACGTCCCCGACGTCGACATGCCGGACGTCGATGTCGTCCCGGATGGCGGCAATGCGGCGCCGGCCCCCGCCCCGGCCAACTGAACCACCTTCATGGATCGGGGCGCCGAGCCCCGATCCTTCCAATTTCAGGGTCGATCGGCCATATAGCCGTCATGACGGACAGGGCCGAAACTTCTGACGGGCATTGGGTCCCGTTCGCGCGGATGAACGGGCTGGGGAACGAGATCCTCGTTGCCGACCTGCGCGGCGGCAACGCGCGTATCGCCGCCGACGCGGCGCGAGCCCTGGCGGCCGTCGACGCGACGCGTTTCGACCAGATCATGGCGATCCACGATCCGCTGACCCCCGGCACCGATGCCTACATCCGCATCATCAACCGCGACGGCTCCGAGGCCGAGGCGTGCGGCAACGGCACGCGCTGCGTCGTCCAGGCGCTCGCCGCCGAGACCGGCCGGCGGGACTTCACCTTCGAGACCCGCGCCGGCCTGCTTGCCGCCGGAGAGCGCCCGGACGGGCTGATCGCCGTCGACATGGGCATGCCGCGCTTTGCCTGGAACGACATTCCGCTGGCCGAAGAATTCGCCGACACGCGGGCGATCGAGCTGCAGATCGGGCCGATCGACGCGCCGGTGCTGCATTCGCCATCCGTCGCCTCGATGGGCAACCCGCACGCGATCTTCTGGGTGGACCGGGACGTCTGGGATTACGAGCTCGACCGGTTCGGCCCGATCCTCGAGAACCATCCGATCTTTCCCGAGCGCGCCAACATCTCCATCGCCCGCGTCACCGGCCGCGCCGCGCTGACGCTGCGCACCTGGGAGCGCGGCGTCGGCCTCACCCGCGCCTGCGGCTCGGCGGCCTGTGCTGCCGCCGTCTCGGCCGCCCGCACGCGCCGCACCGACCGGATCGTCACCGTCACCGTCCCCGGCGGCGACCTGCTGATCGAGTGGCGCGACGACGACCATGTGGTGATGACCGGTCCCGCCGAATGGGAATGGTCGGGACGGCTCGATCCGGCAACCGGTGCCTTCGAACGCGACGGCGAGCCGGTGCCGGCCTGATGGGCGTCGAGATCGTCTCCTTCGGCTGCCGCCTCAACACCTACGAGGCGGAGGTCATGCGGCGCGAGGCCGAGGCCGCCGGCCTCGGCGGCGAAGCGCGCCCGGCGATCCTCTTCAACACCTGCGCCGTCACCGAGGAAGCCGTGCGCCAGGCGCGCAAGCAGATCCGCCGCGCCCGCCGCGACAACCCCGAGGCGCGGATTGTCGTCACCGGCTGCGCCGCGCAGACCGAGCCCGGCCGCTTCGCGGCGATGGCCGAGGTCGACGCGGTGATCGGCAACGCGGACAAGCTGGCGGCGCAGTCCTATCGCGGGCTGCCGGATTTCGGCGTCGGCGCCGAGGAGAAGATCCGCGTCAACGACATCATGAGCGTCACCGAGACCGCCGGCCACATGGTCGATGCGATCGAGGGCCGCGCCCGCGCCATCGTGCAGATCCAGAACGGCTGCGACCACCGCTGCACCTTCTGCATCATTCCCTTCGGCCGCGGCAATTCCCGCTCCGTGCCGATGGGCGCGGCGGTCGACCAGGTCCGGCGGCTCGTCGACGGCGGCTACAACGAGGTCGTGCTCTCCGGCGTCGACATGACCAGCTGGGGCGCTGACCTGCCGGGCTCGCCGCGGCTCGGCGACATGGTGCAGGCGATCCTCGTCCATGTGCCGGCCTTGCGCCGGCTGCGGCTCTCCTCCATCGATTCCGTCGAAGCCGACGACGTGCTGGTCGAGGTGATCGGCTCGGACCGGCGGGTGATGCCGCATCTGCATCTGTCGCTGCAGGCCGGCGACGACATGATCCTGAAGCGCATGAAGCGCCGCCACTCGCGCCAAGACGCGATCGATTTCTGCCAGACCATGCGGGCGCGCCGCCCCGACATCGTCTACGGCGCCGACCTCATCGCCGGTTTCCCGACCGAGACCGAGGCGATGTTTCAGAACACGCTGGCGCTGGTTAAGGATTGCGGCCTGACGCATCTCCACGTCTTCCCGTTCTCGCCGCGCGAGGGGACCCCCGCCGCGCGCATGCCGCAGCTGCCGCCACAAGTGATCAAGGAGCGCGCCGCCCGGCTGCGCGCCCGCGGCGACGCGGCGCTGAAGGCGCATCAGGCGAGACTGGTCGGCACCCGCCAGTCGGTGCTCGTCGAGCGCGGCGGCGGCGGCCGCTGCGAGGACTTTACCCATTGCCGGATCGACGCAGGCCTCCCCGGCGAGATCGTCGACGCTATCATTGCGACGCAAGAGAACGGAAAACTGCAGGCGCGACTGTGGAGCAGCGATGCCTCCCGCGCCCCACTGGCCGCACAGGCCGAGAACGGGATCCATGGCTGACAACAAGAGCTTCTTTCGGCGCGTCTTCTCCTTCGGCTCCGACACGGAGGCCGAGCGCACGCCCGCCGAGGGCACGACGCCGCGCGCCTCGGACAGCGAATACGGCAGGCCGGAATCGCCCGATCCGGAGGTCCGGCCAGTCGCGGCCGCCAGTTCCGTCGCCGACGACGAGGCGGGCGCCGGCGCGGCGACAGGTGCCGGCGACGACGGCGGCGGCATCACCCCGCTCGCCGAGATGGCCGCGGACGCGGACGCAAAATCCGACTACCACTCGGACCCGGCTCAAAAAAAAACTCCGACTGGCTGACTGAAGCGTCGGAAGACGAGGAAGACGGGGCGGATTTCTCCTTCCTCGAGGCCCCCGAGCCGGAGCCGGCCGACGTCGACTTCTCTTTCCTCGAGCCCGGCGTTCCGCCGGTAGACGGCGAGACGCGCGAGCCTTCCCTCGAAGCCGAAGCGGCCGCGCCGCCTGTCGCGCCCGCATCCGAAGACGACCACCTCGACGGCCACGGCCCCGAGGACGCGGACGAGGCCGACTTCTCCTGGCTGGACGCGGACCTGCCGCCGGAAGAGGAGGACAGCGTTGCGCCGGAAGCAGCGCGGATCGACCCGAGCTTCGGCGCGCCGGCAGATGAGGCCCCGCTCGCGCCGTCTCCTGCCCACCCGCCGATCGACCCGGACGCCGGCTTCCGTCTGCGCCAGGCGCCGGCCCCCGCCGCCGAGCCGGTGCGCGCGCCCTGGCTGCTGCGCCTGCGCGAAGGCCTGTCCCGCTCGTCCAGCCAGCTGACCGGCTCGATCGGCTCGATCTTCACCGCCCGCAAGCTCGACGAGGAGACGCTGCAGGATTTCGAGGACGTGCTGATCCGGGCCGATCTCGGCCTCGAGACGGCGCTACGCATCACCGACCGTCTGTCGGAGGGCCGCTTCGGCCGGACGATCTCGGGGGCGGAGGTCCGCAGCATCCTCGCCCAGGAGGTCGAGAAGACCCTGGCGCCGGTCGCGGTGCCGCTGGAGCTTGACCTCGAGAAGAAGCCGCACGTCATTCTCGTCGTCGGCGTCAACGGCACCGGCAAGACCACGACGATCGGCAAGCTCGCTGCCAAGCTGACCCGCGCCGGGCTCAAGGTGACGCTCTGCGCCGGCGACACGTTCCGCGCCGCGGCGGTGGAGCAGCTGCGGATCTGGGGCGAGCGGACCGGCTCGGAAGTCGTCGCCAAGGCGATCGGCGCCGATGCCGCGGGCCTTGCCTACGAGGCCTATGACCGCGCCATCGAGAACGGCTCCGACGTGCTGATCATCGACACGGCCGGACGGCTGCAGAACAAGACGGAACTGATGGCCGAGCTGGAGAAGATCGTCCGGGTGCTGCAGCGGCGCGAAGCCGATGCGCCGCATACGGTGCTGCAGACGCTCGACGCCACCACCGGCCAGAACGCGCTGCAGCAGGTGGAGATCTTCCGCAACGTCGCGGGGGTGAACGGGCTGGTGATGACCAAGCTTGACGGCACGGCGCGCGGCGGCATCCTCGTCGCCATCGCCGCCAAACATAAGCTGCCCGTCTATTTTGTGGGCGTCGGCGAGGGGATCGACGATCTCGAGCCGTTCAAGGCGAAGGATTTCGCCGATGCGATTGCGGGCACGACCGCGGAAGTCTAGCCGCACCGGGCCGGCGATTGTTTCGGCGATGCCTCGCATTCGCCGGCTTCCTGCCCGATAGCCACGCCGAACACGGAGTCTCCATGCGCGACCACATCATCGAGGAAGAGCCGAACAGCCCGGCCCGCAAGGAAATGAACCCGCTGCTGAAGTTCGGGCTGGAGCTGGGGCCGCTGCTGGTCTTCTTCTTCGCCAACTCGCGGGGCGAGCAACTGGCCGAGGCCTTCCCGGTGCTGCGGGAGTTCGGCGAGCCGCTGTTCATCGCCACCGGCCTGTTCATGGCCGCGATGGCAATCTCGCTGTCGGTCTCGTGGGCGATCACCCGCACCCTGCCGATCATGCCGCTGGTTTCCGGCGCGGTGGTGCTGGTGTTCGGGACGCTGACGCTGTGGCTGCAGGACGAGACCTTCATCAAGATGAAGCCGACCATCGTCAACGCGCTCTTCGGCTCGGTCCTGCTCGGCGGCCTCGTTTTTGGCAAGGCGCTGCTCGGCTACGTCTTCGACCAGGCCTTCAAGCTCGACGCCGAGGGCTGGCGCAAGATGACGCTGCGCTGGGGCATGTTCTTCCTCTTCCTGGCGGTGCTCAACGAGGTGGTCTGGCGGAACTTCTCGACCGATACCTGGGTGGCGTTCAAGGTCTGGGGCACGATGCCGATCACCATCGCCTTCATGCTGACCCAGATCCCGCTCCTGAAGCGGCACGCGCTGGAGCCGCGGGCGGCCGACACCAGCACCGGCTGAATCCCGCGGGCGGGGGCTGGCCCCCGCCCGTCCGCGGCCTGCTACCAGCGGTAGCTGATCCGCCCGATGCCGGAGAGCGTGGTGGAGTCCTCGGACAGCTCGCTGTCGAAGTAGCCGCCGACCGACAGGCCGCTCGACCAGGCGATCTCCGCGCCCGCCGAGGCAAGCAGGTAGTCGCCCGATTCATCGGCGCCCTTGATCTGGAAGTCCGATCCCGGCAATGCCCGGAAGCTGGCGTTAAGGGTTTCCCCCGAGACCTCGTCATGGGCCCAGGCGAGCCGGCTACGCAGCTTCAGTGTCGCGTCGTCGGAGAGCGGAATGCGCTGGCCGAAGCGGGCGCCGAGTTCGGTTCGCACGCCGGTCGAATCGTTCGAGTCGATGTCGAGGGCGAAGACCGAGCCGGTGTCAGAGGACTCGCTGTAGTCCGGCATGTAGTACTGCTGGACCTGCAGGCTGGCATAGGGCGTGACCCAGCCGCGGCCGGGAATGGCCGCGATTTCCGGAACGTCGAAGCGATAGCCGGTTTCCACCCGCCCGGCGACGTTCCAGGCCGAGTAGTCGGCTTCGAAACGCTCGGTGACCCCGATCGTCAGGTCGCGCTCCGTCGAGACGTCGCTGTAGCCCACCGCAACCGAGGCCGCGACATAGGCGGCGTCGAAATTGGTGCGGCCGTAGATCGCCGCATGCGCCATGTCGGCGTCGCCGGAGCCGCTGGCGCCGTCGAGACCGAACGTGCTCCTGCCGAGGCCGACGGCAAAGCCGACGATCGTGTCGGGGGTCACCGCATAGTCCATGCCGACCGCCACGCCCGCCGTGTCGATCTCGCGATCATGCGATCCCCAGCCGCTGTCGCCGTCGGTGCGCGTCGCCTGGCCGTAGGCCGAGATCCAGCCGTTCCAGGGTTTCTGGACCGGCGGGGGGGCGGCGACCGGGGCGCCGTACATGGCCACGCCGCCGAGCATCTGAAGGGTCGTGCCGGCTTCCGGCCCGTAGCCGAGAACCCGGACCGTGGCGGGCGCCTCCGGCACCTGCTCGACGACCGCCGGGGCATAGGGTCCCTGGTCATCGTTCATGCGATCGAAGACTTCCGACATGAACGAGTTCATCGCCTGCCGGCCGGCCGGGGCGGCGGCGGTCGCCACCTCGCCGGTCAGCTGCTCGAGGACGAGGACGGTCTGGGCGGGCGTCAGCAAGCGGAACACCAGCGGCAGTTCGCCGCCGCCGGCGATGAAGGCGTCGATGCCGCTCGCCGCTTCGACCGCTGCGGGCGTCGGCAGGACAACGGGAGCCACGATCGCCAGGCTGCCGTCGGGCAGAACCACGACCGGCGTACCGTCCGGTAGCGTCACCACCGGCGTGCCATCGGGGGGCGTGACGACCGGCGTGCCGGGCGGCACCACGATGACGGGCGTGCCATCGGGCAGCGTCACGACCGGCGGCGTCACCACCGGCACGATCGGCGCCGTGGCGGCCGGGCAGACCGAGATCGTGTTGGTGTCCAGCGTCACCGCGCCGTTGCGGGCGAGGGCCGCGCCGCAGAGGATGTCGGCGCCGGTATTGAGCGTGATGCTGGTCAGGGCGAGGATCTGGCCGGCCAGCGTCGTCTCGGTGCCCAGCGTGGCGGAGCTGCCGACCACGAAGAACACGTTGGCTCCCTGCGCGCCGTTGATCAGCGACACGGTCGAGGCGCTGGCCGTCGTCAGCGTGCTGCCGATGTTGATGATGAAGACGGCGTTCGGGTTGAACTGCGCGTCCAGCGTCAGCGTGCCGGTCAGCTGCGCGGAGGTGGCGTACTGGTAGACGCCCGGCAGCAGCGTCTGCCCGGCAAGATCCTGCCCGGTGAGGACGGCGGTCGCCGGACGGTTGAACAGGTCGACATAGCGGTTCGTCAGGTCGATCTGCGCCTGGACCGCGACCGCGTCGTTGAGGAAGGTCGCATAGGGGGCCGTCACGATGCCGGGCGGAAAGCCGACCACCGCGGTCCCCGGACTGACGCCGACATTGCCGCTGATGACGGTGGTTCCAGTGTTAGTGACCGTCGATCCGGCCAGCACGCCGAAACTGTCGAGGCTCTGTGCGAGCGACGGTGTTTCTCCTGCCCCTATGACCGCGAGCGCGGCCAGAGTGAGCTTCACCCCAGCAAGTACTTTCATTTCAAGACCCCCGGTATTTCCCCTATCACAAAGCCTTTAATGGCATTTCGTGATAGAATCTGAGCAATATTGCTCAACTTGGCATTGAGTCGGTGCCACGTTGCGTTGGTGATCGGATACGCGCATGGCAGGCAGTGTGGTCTCGCCATCGAGCTCATCGGGCCGCTTCCTGGCCCCGACAGGCGGCGGGACCGTTTGCGACTACGCCAAGGGCGAACGGATCTTCGTCCAGGGGGACGCGGGAGACGCGGTTTTCCTGATTCAGCGGGGTTTGGTGAAGGTTTCGGCGCTTTCGCCGAATGGCAAGGGCGCCGTCTTGGCCGTTCTCGGCGCCGGCGCGTTCTGCGGCGAGACCTGTCTGGCGGAGCCGCCGCCGGTGCGCAACGCCACCGCGGTCACTCTCATCGACTGCAAGATCCTCCGCTGGGACCGCACGATTTTCCTGCACCTGTTGCATGAAGACCCCGATTTTGCCGGCCGGGTCGTCTCGCGGCTGGCGGCCCGCGTCGGCCGCGTCGAGGAGGATCTGATCGATCACATCCTCAACTCGAGCGAGAAGCGGCTCGCCCGGCTGCTGCTGCTGCTCGCCGAGGTCGACCGCGACGGCGCCGCGGTCAGGGTCAGCCAGGAAGTGCTGGCCGAGATGGTCGGGACCACCCGGTCCCGAGTCTGCTACTTCATGAACAAGTTCCGCCGGCTGGGCTTCATCAGCTACCGCGACCATCTGGTCGTGCATCCCTCGCTGCGCGGCGTGCTGGACGCCGATGCGCCGCATGACGCCCTGCACGGCTGACCGCGCGGCGCTCCAGGGATGATCAGGACGAACCCGACCGGGGCCGCCGGCGGCCCCGGCCGCGCTCATCGCGTGACCGTCACCGGCGTGCCGACCCCGACTCGTCCGTAAAGGTCGAGAATGTCGGCGTTGTGCATGCGGATGCAGCCATAGGACACGAAGCCGCCGATGGATCCCGGCCGGTTGGTGCCGTGAATGGCGTATTCGCCTCCCGCCAGCGTCATCGCCGCTTCGCCCATCGGATTGTTCGGCGCGCCGCTGGGGATCATCTCCGGCAGGTCGGGGCGGTCGCGCAGCACGGCGAGCGGCGGCGCCCAGTTCGGGCGAATGTACTTGCCGGTGATCGTCGTGGTGCCGGTCCACTGCCGGTCGGGCCGCCCGACGCCGACCTCGTACACGATCGCCGTGTCGGGGCCGACCACCAGATACAGCCGGCGCTCGGATGTCCTCACCATGATCGCCCCGGCCTCCAGGCCTCGCGTATCGACGTGCACGCGCTCGGCCGCCACGGCGGCATCGTTCGCCTGGCAGAACGTGGTGAGCGTCAATGCGGCGATCACGGTGGTGAGATGGCGGAGTCGAACGGCTGACAGCACGGACGCGGCTTCTCACAAATGGATCATCGATCCCGGGCAGATACCCTGAACCGACTGCATAGCCGACTACCGGGGGCCGCGCGAGAGCGGCGATGTCACACTAACCGAGGGTTGCGCGCAATCAGGCCCGATAGTGAAGAACGCGTAAACGCCAACCGCCGAAATCGAGACGCGCCGCAGCGCCGCCTGCGGCTTTCGCGGCCCTTCATGCCATTGCGATCGGCCGACACGGTGCCGATATCCGGGGCAGACACGCAACCGGGAACATCGTCACCATGGATATCCAGAAGCTACTCGGCCAATTCCTCGGCACCGGCGCACAGGGCACGACGGGCGCCCATCCGGGGCAGAAAAGCGACGGCCAGGGCGGCGGCTCGCTGGTCGACCAGCTCGGCGGCATGCTGCAGGGCGGCGGCTCCGGGGCCGGCCTCGGCGGCCTGCTCCAGGGCGGCGCCGGCACCGCGCTGGGTGGCGCGCTGGCCGGCGGCCTCGCCTCCAGCCTTTTCCGCGGCAAGGGCGTCGGCAAGCTCGGCGGCACGGCGCTGAAGCTCGGCGGCGCGGCGCTCGTCGCCGGTCTCGCCTACAAGGCGTACCAGTCCTACCAGGCGCAGCAGGGCCAGACCGCGCTGCCGGGCGCTGAGCCGCTTCGGCAGCTCCCGGCCGCCACCGCGCCGGGCGAGATCCCCGAGCCGAAGGGCACCGCCTTCCTGCCGGCCGGCGAGGAGGATGTGCGCTCGCGGCTGATGCTGTCGGCAATGATTGCGGCTGCCAAGGCGGACGGCTACATCGACGCCAACGAGGAGCAGGCGATCTTCGGCCGCATCGACGAACTCGATCTCGATGCCGAGGAGAAGGGTTTCCTGATCGACGAGATGCGCCGGCCGATGACCCCCGAGCAGCTGGCGTCGAAAGCCCCCACGCCGGAGATCGCCATGGAGGTCTACACCGCCTCGGTGCTGGCCATCGACGCCGACCATCCGGCCGAACGCGCCTATCTCGACCGGCTGGCGACGCAGCTGCGGCTGCCCGCAGAGCTCGCCGCGCAGATCCGGCGGACGACGGGCGAAGCCCAGGGCTGAGGCCCCGGCCTCAGAACTCCCCGAGCTTCAGGGAACGGCCGTCCGGCATCGTGTCGCCGGACGCGCCTTTCGGATTGGAGAAGGGCACCGGCGGCGCGCCCTCGGCCGCGGCCCGCTCGTGCGCCAGCGCCCAGTGTACCGACGGGAAGGCGAGATCCTGCCAGGGGATGTCGTCCCAGGCGAACAGGTCGACCGAAAGGCTCTCCGGCCCTGCGGCGATCGAGGGTTCGGCCAGCCGCGCCCGATAAATCAGCTGCACCTGGCTGATGCGGGGCACCGAATAGACCGCCAGCAGCCGCTCGATGTCGAGGACGGCCGTGGCCTCCTCCCGCGCCTCGCGCCGCGCCCCCTCCTCCGGCGTCTCGTTCAACTCCAGATAGCCGGCCGGGATCGTCCAGAAGCCGCGCCGTGGCTCGATCGCCCGGCGGCAGAGCAGGATGCGGCCGTCGTGCCGGACGACGGAGCCGACGACGATCTTGGGGTTCTCGTAGGCGACGAAGCCGCAATTGTCGCAGATCTTGCGCGGCAGGTCGTCGTCTTCGGGAGCGCGGAGCGAGAAGGATGGCGTGGTCATGCGGCAGACATGGTCCGCGATCGGCATCGGGGAATGGCGGCAGCCGGCCGCAGGCAATCCGCCGCCGTCAGCTGGTCGGCCCGGCTTCCGGCTCGCGCGCCAGCGCCTGCTCCAGCGCCGGCAGCAACCCACCGGTCACGGCCTCGGGCGTGAACGGCCCGGTCTGCTTGAACAGGATCTCCCCGTCGGGGGCCACGAGGAAGCTCTCCGGCACGCCGTAGACGCCCCAGTCGATGGTCGTGGTGCCGGCCGGATCGACGCCGATCGCCGCGTAGGGATTGCCGAGCGAGTCCAGGAAGCGCCGGGCGTTCTCCGGCTTGTCCTTGTAGTTGATCGCGACGATCCGCAGCCGCGGATCCTGCGCCAGCTCCATTAGCAGCGGATGCTCCTCGCGGCAGGGGCCGCACCAGGAGGCGAAGACGTTGACCAGCACCGGCCTTCCGTCGCCGAAACCGGAAAGGTCGAGGCCGGGCATTGCCTGGCCGTCCGGCCCCGTCACCCCCTCGAGCGGCGGCAGCGTCGTTTCCGGCGCGGTCTTGCCGATCAGCACCGACGGGATCTTCTGCGGATCGTGGCCGGAGACCAGCTGGTAGAGGAAGACCGCCGCCAGCCCGCCGAACAGCAGCAGCGGCAGGAGCACGAAGAGGTTGCGCCGCGGCCGCGGCGTCGGGACGGCGGGATCGGTCACGACGGGTTCTCCGCGCGCGCGGCGGCGGAGCGCCGGCGCACGCCCTTGTCCTCGAGCGCCGCGAGCGCGCGGCGCTGGGCCCGCGCGTCGAGGACGATCCACAGGGCGAGCCCGACGAGGAGCAGCGCGGAAATCCCGTAGGCCGAGGCGATGAAACCAAAATAGTCGTTCTGCATGGATCCCTCAGCCGTCCGCGCGGCGGGCGGCGAGCCGCGACAGGGCGGCGACGCGTCGGCGCAGCACCTCGCTGCGCATCGCCGTCAAATGCAGGGCGAAGAACAGCAGCGTGAAGCCCAGCGCCGAGACCAGCAGCGGCGTCAGGAACACCGCCGGCATCGCCGGGCCGTCGGCGCGGATGACGCTCGCCGACTGATGCAGCGTGTTCCACCAGTCCACCGAGAACTTGATGATCGGAATGTTGACGAAGCCGACGAGGACGAGGATCGCCGCGGCCCTGGCGCTCTTGCCGGGATCGTCGAGCGCCCGGGTCAGCGCGATCAGCCCGAGATACATCAGGAACAGCACGAAGACCGAGGTCAGCCGGGCGTCCCACACCCACCACGTGCCCCACATCGGACGGCCCCAGATCGAGCCGGTGATCAGCGCCAGGGCGGTGAACACCGCGCCGATCGGTGCCGCGGCCTTGACCGCGACATCGGCGAGCGGATGGCGCCAGACCAGCGTGCCGAGAGCCGACAGGCTCATCACCGTCCAGACCATCATCGACAGCCACGCGAAGGGCACGTGGATGAACATGATCTGCACCGTGGCGCCCTGCTGGTAGTCCGGCGGAGCCGTGAAGCCGAGCGTCAGGCCGACGACCAGCGCCGACAGCGCCGCCGCATAGAGCCACGGCTGCAGCCGGCCCGACAGGTCGAGGAACCGCGTCGGGTTGGCGAGGATCGCGAAGCGCGACGGCTTGGCAGCGGAGAGGTCGGTCATGGCCCCGAGTTTAGGATGGTTCGAACCTTACCGTAAACAGCACGATTCCGGCCAAAGGAAGAACCGGCCGATCGTCGCGGTCAGTCGCCGCCTGCCTTGAGTGCCGCGGCCGCGGCGATCGGGCCCAGCGCGCCGAAGAACAGCGTCAGCGCGACGAGGATCAGGAAGGGCGACAGGAACGGGTCGGGATCGTTCACCGCGCCATAGGTGGCCGAGACGCCGAAGATCAGCACCGGGATCGCCAGCGGCAGCACCAGCACGGACACCAGCAGCCCGCCGCGCGGCAGCGCCACGGCGACGGCCGCCCCGACCGCGCCGATGAAGGTGATCGCCGGCGTGCCGGCGAGCAGGGTCAGCGTGACCGCGCCGATCGCCGTCGGCTCCAGCGCCAGGAACAGGCCGAGCGCCGGGGCCGCCAGCACCAGCGGCAGGCCGGAGGCGGCCCACAGCGCCAGGCACTTGCCCAGAACCACCAGCGGCATCGGCGTCGAGCCGGTGAGCATCAGGTCGAGCGTGCCGTCCTCGCGGTCGGCCTGGAACAGCCGGTCGAGCGTCAGGAGCGTGGACAGCAGTGCGCCGATCCACAGGATCGCCGGCCCGATCCGCGACAACAGGTTGAGGTCGGGCCCGACGCCGAAGGGCACGGTCGCGACGACGGCGAGGAAGAAGATCACCGCGGTCATCGCGCCGCCGCCGCCGGAGATCGCGAGCCTCAGGTCGCGCCAGAATACCGCCGTCACAGCCAGCCCTCGGCGGCTGCGAGGTCCGCCTCGGCGATAGCGCGGCCCGTTTCGGCGGGGCGATCCGCCGCCGGCGTGAGCTGCAGCTCACGCGCTCCGACCAGCCCGAGCGGCTGGTGCGTCGCGGCGATGACCGTGCCGCCGGCTTCCAGATGGCCGGCCATCAGCCCGGCGAATCGCGCCTGCGAGGCCGTGTCGAGCGCCGCCGTCGGCTCGTCGAGGATCCACACCGGCCGCTGGGCGACGAGCAGCCGCGCCAGCGATACGCGGCGCTGCTGACCGGCGGATAGATAGGCGAAGGGCAGATGCGCGAGGCCCGGCAGGCCCACCGCCTCCAGCGCTTCCTCGACGGCAAGCCCCGGCCCGCCCAGGAAACGCGCCCAGAATCGCAGATTGTCGCCGACGCCGACGGAGGGCTTCATGGCGTTGCGATGGCCGACATAATGGGCGATCTCGGCAATCCCTCGCGCCGGCTCGCCGTCGGGCGCCGTGGCGCCGGCGACGGTGATTCGCCCGGCCAGCGGCCGCAGCAGCCCGGCCAGCGTGCGCAGCAACGTCGACTTGCCGGCGCCGTTCGGCCCGGTGACGATCAGCGCCTCGCCGCCCGCGAGCGACAGGTCCAGCGGGCCGGCGACGGCGGTGCTGCCGCGCCCGATCGTCAGGCCGGATACCGTGATGGCGAGGCCGCTCACCCGGGAGCGCCCGTCGTTCCGGTCCCCGCGGCCGGCGACGGCCTCGGCTCGCCGCGCTTCGCTGCCCTGATCATCCGCCCTCGCATCCCCTTGCGGCGCCGGTCGCGGCACAAATTCAACATGACCGTCCGACACCCTTTATAGGCGTTACAAACTTCGTTATGAGGACGGCAACCACGCCAGCGACCGGAGTGGAAATTTTCAGCGCCGATCTCAAGGTTCCCGCCTGGCACCAGCGGAACCGGGGCGGACTAGCGGAAATGGTCGCACCCGCATCTTCGAGCGCTTTTCCGCTGCGCTCAAGGCCGTTCGCCCTTCGGACTCCATCCTGGTTCGAGAAGGAACGAAGCCATATGTCCAACGCATCCGACAGTTTCCACAGCCGCAAGACCCTCACCGTCGAGGGCAAGGACTACGTCTATTACGATCTGCAGGAGGCCGAACGGAATGGCCTCGCGGGTGCCTCGCGGCTTCCCTTCTCGATGAAGGTGCTGCTGGAGAACCTGCTGCGCAACGAGGACGGCCGCACCGTCACGGCCGACGACATCCGTGCCGTCGCCAACTGGATCCACGACAAGGGCACGGCCGGGCACGAGATCGCTTACCGCCCGGCGCGCGTCCTGATGCAGGACTTCACCGGCGTTCCCGCCGTCGTGGACCTCGCGGCGATGCGCGACGCGACGCGGCAGCTCGGCGCCGACCCCAAGAAGGTCAATCCGCTGGTGCCGGTCGATCTCGTCATCGACCACTCGGTGATGGTCGACTTCTTCGGCCAGAAGGACTCCTTCGAGCGCAATGTCGACGCCGAATACGGCCGCAACGGCGAGCGCTACACCTTCCTGCGCTGGGGCTCGGAAGCCTTCGAGAATTTCCGCGTCGTGCCGCCCGGCACCGGCATCTGCCACCAGGTGAACCTCGAATATCTCGCGCAGACCGTGTGGACCCGGGAAGAGAACGGCGAGACCATCGCCTATCCGGACACGCTGGTCGGCACCGACTCGCACACCACCATGGTCAACGGCCTGTCGGTACTTGGCTGGGGCGTCGGCGGCATCGAGGCCGAGGCGGCCATGCTCGGCCAGCCGATCTCCATGCTGATCCCCGAGGTCATCGGCTTCCGTCTCGTCGGCAAGCTGCCGGAGGGCACCACGGCGACCGACCTCGTGCTCACCGTCACGGAGATGCTGCGCAAGAAGAAGGTCGTCGGCAAGTTCGTCGAGTTCTTCGGCCCGGGCCTGTCGAACCTCACCCTCGAGGACCAGGCGACGATCGGCAACATGGCGCCGGAATACGGCGCCACCTGCGGCTTCTTCCCGATCGACAAGGACACGCTCGCCTACCTCGAGGCGACCGGCCGCGACAAGCACCGCATCGCGCTGGTCGAGGCCTATGCCAAGGCGCAGGGCATGTACCGCGAGGACGGCATCGCCGATCCGGTCTTCACCGACACGCTGGAGCTCGACCTGTCGACGGTCGTGCCGTCGCTCGCCGGACCGAAGCGCCCGCAGGACCGCGTGGCGCTGACCGACGCGGCTGCCGCCTTCCGCACCGCCCTCGTCGAACTGCAGGGCGGGCGCAAGAAGGCCGCCGACACGCAGACCACCGCCGAATCCCGCTACGTCGCCGAAGGCGCGACCGGCGCATTCGACGCCCCGCCGGCCCGCCATCCGGTCGCCGGCACCGACCACGGCATCTCCGACGGCGATGTCGTGATCGCCGCGATCACCTCCTGCACCAACACCTCGAACCCGAACGTGCTGGTCGCCGCCGGGCTCGTCGCCCGCAAGGCCCACGCCAAGGGCTTGACCGTGAAGCCCTGGGTGAAGACCTCGCTCGCGCCGGGCAGCCAGGTGGTGACGGAATATCTCGAGAAGGCCGGCCTGCAGGCCGATCTCGACGCCATGGGCTTCAACCTCGTCGGCTATGGCTGCACCACCTGCATCGGCAATTCCGGCCCGCTGCCGGAGCCGATCTCCGAGGCGATCACCGAGAACGACCTCGTCGCCTGCTCGGTGCTGTCGGGCAATCGCAACTTCGAGGGCCGGGTGAACCCGGACGTGCGGGCGAACTACCTCGCCTCGCCGCCGCTGGTCGTCGCCTATGCCATCGCCGGGTCGATGTTCGTCGACATCACCAAGGAACCGCTCGGCAAGGACCGGGACGGCAACGACGTATTCCTGAAGGACATCTGGCCGACCACCCAGGAGATCGCCGAGATCGTCCGCGAGACGGTCACCCGCCAGATGTTCGAGGAGCGCTATGCCGACGTCTTCAAGGGCGACGCCCACTGGCAGACGATCGAGGTGTCGGGCGGCCTGACCTACGACTGGGACGACCGCTCGACCTACGTGCAGAACCCGCCCTATTTCGAGGGCATGACCATGGATCCGGAGCCGGTCACCGACGTGCACGGCGCCCGCATCCTCAGCCTGTTCCTCGATTCGATCACCACCGACCACATCTCGCCGGCGGGTTCGATCAAGGCCAACGGCCCGGCCGGCGACTATCTCGTCAGCCACCAGGTCCGCCCGGTCGACTTCAACTCCTACGGTGCGCGCCGCGGCAACCACCAGGTGATGATGCGCGGCACCTTCGCCAACATCCGCATCAAGAACCAGATGCTGGACGGCATCGAGGGCGGCATGACCAAGCACTTCCCCGACGGGGAGGTGATGCCGATCTACGACGCGGCGATGAGGTACCAGGAAGAAGGCGTGCCGCTGGTGGTCTTCGCCGGCAAGGAATACGGCACCGGCTCGTCGCGCGACTGGGCGGCCAAGGGCACCAACCTGCTCGGTGTCAGGGCGGTGATCGCCGAGAGCTTCGAGCGCATCCACCGCTCGAACCTCGTCGGCATGGGCGTCGTGCCCTTCGTCTTCGCCGAGGAAGGCACGTCCTGGAAGTCCATCGGTCTCAAGGGCGACGAGAAGGTCACCATCGAGGGCCTCGCCACGCTCAAGCCGCGCGAGGTGCTGGAGGCGAAGATCGAACGCGCCGACGGCACGGTCGACAGCGTCAGGATCCAGGCCCGGATCGATACGCTGGACGAACTCGAATACTACCGCAATGGCGGCATCCTGCACTACGTGCTGCGGCGCCTCGCCGCCTGACCCGGACATGGGCGGCGCTCCCCGCGCCGCCCTGCCGCAACCTGCGCGAGGGCCGACGCTGGCGGCTCTCTCACCCGCAATTGACTGGAGGGTGTTCGCCTCCGTCGGTAGGTTCGCGTCCATGATGAAAGCCGACGAGACATCTCTGCGCCCGGACACGGGACGGGCGAGCGGAAACCCGGCGTGGCCTGCGTGAGCCGGACGCCCGGCGGGGGACACGCCCTCGCGCTCCTGGCGATGCTGATCGTCGGCGCCGCCGCCCGCCCGGCCGTCGCGGGCGAGGCCATCGTCAAGCAGGTCACCCACGTCATCGAGATGTTCACCAGCCAGGGCTGCTCGTCATGCCCGCCCGCCGAGGCGCTGCTGACCCGGCTGGCCGATGAGCCGGGCATCCTCGCCCTCGCCTACCACGTCGACTACTGGGACTATATCGGCTGGCGCGACACGTTCGGCTCGGCGGCGAACACCGATCGCCAGCGCGCCTATGCCAAATCCTTCGCGACGACGACGATCTACACGCCGCAGGCGGTGGTCAACGGCAAGGCCGCGGTGGTCGGCTCACACGAGGCCAAGCTGCGCCGCCTGCTCGAGGCCGAAGGGCTTCCGGCCCGCGCCTCGGCCGCCAATATAGATCTGTCGGTCGTCGCCGACCGGCTGCACATCACCGCCAAGGGCGCCGCCGCCAGCCCGGGCGGGCAGACGCCCGTGCTGATGCTCGTGACCTTCGTCGACGAGGCGCCCGTCGCCGTCGAACGCGGCGAGAACAGCGGCCACACGCTGGCCAACACCCATGCCGTCAAGGACTGGCGGGTGCTCGGCATGTGGACCGGCGAGACGATGGAGATCGACCTGCCGCTGGTGACGCTGTTCGGACCGGACAAGCGCAAGCTCGGCTGCGCCGCCATCCTGCAGTCGGTGACCGCCGACGGTGCGCCGGGCCCGATCATCGCGGCGGCGCAGCTGGAATTTTCCCCGGAGTAGCGGCAGGCGGGCCGCCTTGGCCGGCGCCCGTCCCCTTTGCGGGCCAGGGAGGCGAGGCTTCCGGTTGCATCGCCCGTCCCGACCCTTATCTTGGGGACACGACACGCGCCCTCAGGACGGCGCAGACGGATCGGACGAGGGGTCTCATCTTGCAGGATTTCGCGACGAACGGTGACGCGGCGGCCAATCTTCTCGCCTTTCCCGACAACCGTTCCCGAAATCCCGTGGTCTCCTTCGATCGCCGCGAGCTGTCGCAGATCCTGCGCATCTACGGACGCATGGTCTCGGCCGGCGAATGGCGCGACTACGCCATCGACATGCTGAAGGAGCGCGCGGTGTTCTCGGTGTTCCGCCGCACCAGCGAGATGCCGCTCTACCGCATCGAGAAGAATCCCAAGCTCGCCCGCAAGCAGGGCGCCTACCAGGTGGTTGCGGCCGGCGGGCTGGTGATGAAGCGCGGCCACGACCTGGCGAACGTGCTGCAGGTCTTCGACAAGGCGCTGGCGCTCGCCGACAAAGCCTGACCGGCCGGTCCCCTCACCCGCCGTAGAGCGTTCCCGGAAATGCCGTCTCGTCCGGCAGCGACGTCTTGCCGTCGCCGAGCTGCATCTGCATCAGCACCGTGTCGATCCAGCGGCCGAACTTGAAGCCCGAACCCTCGAACGTCCCGATCATGCGGAAGCCGGCGCGCCGGTGCACCCGGATCGACGCCTCGTTGTCGGCCCCGCCGATCACCGCGATCATCTGACGAAAGCCGCTCTCGCTGCACAGCTCGACGAGCCGTGTCAGCAGATCGCGGCCGATGCCGCGGCCCCGGGCTTCCGGCGCCAGGTAGATCGAATCCTCGACCGACCAACGATAGGCCGGCCGGTGCCGGAAGGCGCTGGCATAGGCGTAGCCGAGCACGGTGCCATGGTGGTCTTCGGCGACGATGAACGGGTAGCCGACGTCGGTGATCGCGGCGAAGCGCGCGCGCATCTCGGCGAGGTCCGGGGGGACCAGCTCGTAGGTGGCGGTGCCGTTGAGGACGGCCTCCTCGTAGATGTCGCGAAGGGCCGGGACATCCTCGGGGCGGGCGGGGCGGATCGTGTGGGCGCTCATGATCTACTGCATCGAAAGAGGGGGTCGGCCGGCCGCGCGAAAAGCGCGGGCAGCGGCCGGCGCGGGGCCGGGGTCCCGACCGTGTACCGATCTTGCAGAAGTACCGGCCAAAGAAAAGGGCGACCCGAGGGCCGCCCTTTCGTCAGTCGCTGTCGCCCAGCTTAATTGCGATTGCCGAACAGCTGCAGCAGGAACAGGAACATGTTCAGGAAGTCGAGATAGAGGCGCAGCGCGCCCATCACGGCCTTGCGGCCCATGACGGCAGAGCCGTCGCCCTCGTAGTACATTTCCTTGATCTGCTGGGTGTCGTAGGCGGTGAGGCCGGCGAACACCAGGACGCCGATCGCCGAGATGGCGAAGGTCAGCGCCGGCGAGGCGAGGAAGATGTTCACGACCATGGCGATGACCAGGCCGATCACGCCCATGAACAGGAAGGAGCCCCAGGCCGAGATGTCACGCTTGGTGGTGTAGCCCCAGAGCGACAGCGCGCCGAACGAGGCGGCCGTGATGAAGAACACCTGGGTGATCGATTCCTGCGTGTAGACGAGGAAGATCGTCGCGAGCGACAGGCCGACCATCGTGGCGTAGATCCAGAAGGTCGTCTGCGCCGCCGCCACACTCATCTTGTGGACGCGGAACGACAGGAAGAACACCATCGCCAGCGGCGCCAGCATGAGCACCCATTTCAGCGGCGACACGAACACCGTGTAGCCGAGATCCGTCAGATAGAGGTCCGGCCGCACCTGGTAGGCGGTCGGCTCGACCGTGACGGAAAGCGCATAGAGAAGATATGCAGCAACGCCCGTGAGGGCGAGGCCGGCTGCCATCAGGTTGTACACCTTCAGCATGTAGGTGCGGAGGCCCTGGTCGATGTCCGCCCTTGCACCGGCCGCGGGTACGGTCCGTACCCCGGGATTCCGATATTCAGCCATTGCTTTAGCAATCCTTTCTGCGTGTCCCGTCCGGTGTCCACCGGCCCGGCCCGAAGGCGAGGCGGTGAGGCGCCGCTGGCGGGACGCCCAGCGATCCTGGGGATAATATGCGGATCGGCGTCCATCTGCACAAGTCGCCGACGCCGCACTGCCGCGAAATACCGCCGGAACGGGATTAATTCTGCGTTATCGGGCGGCCGCGCCCGACAGCGCCACGGAAATATTAAACGTCACTTAGGATATGCAGCGCATCCGGACGCTTGGGCTCACAAATTGCGCAGCACCGGCGCCGCCTTCTGGCCGAGCACCCGCCAGGTGCCGGCAAGGCCGAAGCCGACGGTCAGCACCAGCGAGACGACGAGCGTCGTCAGCGCCACCGTCCAGTCGAACACGTAGGGCAGCTGCATGATCTGCGCGACCACGAACCAGGCGGCGAGTGCCCCCGCCGCGATGGCGAACAGGCCGGTGGCCAGCCCCAGCAGCAGGTACTCCGTCGCGAACGCCCGGATCAGCGTCATGCGCGTCGCCCCCAGCGTCTTCAGCACCACGGCGTCGTGGACGCGCCCCCGGTTGCCGGCGGCGAGCGCGCCCGACAGCACCAGCACCGACGCGACGAGCGCCACCGCCGCTGCGACGCGGATCGCCAGCGCCAGCTGGGCGATCAGGCCGTTGACCGCGTCGAGCGCGTCCTTGACCCGGACGCTGGTCACCGACGGAAAGGCGTTGGTGACGCCGTTGAGGACGGCCTTCTCCGCCGCCTCGCCGCCCTCCGGCATGGCCAGTGTCGCCAGCCAGGAATGCGGTGCGCCGGCAAAGGCGTTGGGCGAGAACACCATGACGAAATTGATCGACAGCGATTCCCATTCGACGCTGCGGAAATTGGCGATCCGGGCGGTGATGTTGCGGCCGAGCACGTTGACGGTCAGCGTGTCGCCGACCGACAGGCCGAGCTCGCCCCCCTCCTCCGCCGAGAACGACACCAGCGGCTCGCCGTCGTAGTCCGCCGGCCACCATTCGCCGTCGGAGATCGTCGAGTTCTCCGGCAGGGTCGTCGCGTAGGTGATGCCGCGGTCGCCGCGCAGCACCCAGCCGCCTTCCGGCGGGATCTCCATCGTGGCGACGTCCTCGTCGTTCAGCCGGGTGATGCGGCCGCGCAGCATCGGCGCGGCATCGAGCGTCGCGCCCGGCGCGAGGGACTCGATCGTCTTGCGGAAGGCATCGACCTCGCCGTTCTGGATGTCGACGAAGAAGAAGTCCGGGGCCCGCGAGGCCATGCCGCTGCCGATCTCCCGGCGCAGGTCGTAGTCGATCGTCGCGAGCGTCACCAGCAGCGTCAGGCCGAGCCCCAGCGACAGCACCACCGAGCCGGTCAGCGATCCCGGCCGATGGATGTTGCCGAGCGCCAGCCGCAGCGGCGTCGAGCGCACGCGCGGCGCCCGTGCCGCGAGCCATTCGATGCCGATCGCGACGAAGCGCAGGATCAGGAACGCCGCCGCCGTGCCGATCAGGAAGACCAGCGCCACCCGCTTGTCGCCGGCCATGACCAGCGCCAGCAGCCCGATCAGTGCGGCGAGGCCAAGCGCCGCCGCCAGATAGCTCCAGCGCATGCGGGAAAAGCCGGCCGTGCCGGCTTCGCGGAACAGGGCGGTCGCCGCGACGTCGCGGGTGCGCCCGAGCGGCAGCAGCGCGAAGGCCAGCGCGGTCAGGGCGCCGAACAGCGCCGCCAGCGCGAGGTCGAGCGGATAGACCGAGGCGCTGGCCGCGACAGGGATGACGGATTCCAGGAACTGCGCGGTGACGAACGGCGCGATCGCCCCGAGCACCAGGCCGATGACGATGCCAAGGGCCGCGAGCGTCATGATCTGGATGAGGTAGACCGCGACGACGAAATTGCCGCCCGCCCCGAGGCTCTTGAAGGTCGCGATCACCGGCCGCTTGGAGTCGAGATAGGCGTTGACGGCATTCGCCACCCCGACCCCGCCGACGATCAGCGCGGTGAGACCGACCAGCGTCAGGAATTGCGAGAAGCGCTCGATATTGCGCTGGAGGGAGGGCGCCGCCTCCGCCGAGGTCCGGATGCTGAAGCCGGCCTCCGGATACTGCTCGTTGGCCGCCGTCATGATCGCCTCGGCCTCGCCGGCCCGATCCGGCGCGAGCCGCACCTTGTACTGGTACTCGACCAGGCTGCCGGGCTGCACCAGGCCGCTGGCCGCCAGCCCGTCCAGCGACAGCATCAGTCGCGGCGCGAAGTTGAAGCCGTCGGAGAGGACGTCGGGCTCGCGGTCGAGGACGCCGCGCAGTTCGATCTCGGCATCCCCGAGCCGCACCCGCGCGCCCGGCTCGATGCCGAGGCGGTCGAACAGTTCCGGCGCGGCGACGGCACCGAAGCGGCCGTCCCGTTCGCCGAGCAGCGTGGCCAGCGGCGCGTCGGGCGTCGTCTCGAGGGTCCCGTAGAGCGGATAGGCGCCGTCGACGGCCTTCACCTCGGTGAGCGACTGGTCGCTGCCGTCGGTGAGCCGCACCATCGAGCGCAGGTCCGCCGACCGGGCCACCGTGCCCAGCCCCTCGAGATACTGCATCTCCGCAGGCGTCGCCTGCCGCTGCGTGAGTTCGAAGCGCAGGTCGCCGCCGAGAATCGAGCGGCCCTGCTCGGCGATGCCGGTGGTCATCATCGTCGCGACGGAATTCACCGCAGCGATCGCCGCGACCCCGAGCGTGATGCAGGCAAGGAAGATGTAGAAGCCGGACAGGCCGCCGCGCATCTCGCGCAGGGCAAAGCGGAAGGCCAGCGCCAGGCGCCCGCCGCGCCCGACCGGCTCCGGCCGTACGCGGGCGGCGGCAGGCGCCGATTCCACCGCGCTCATGCCGGCCGGCTTTCCAGCGTCTCGATGGTACGGGCTGGCGCCATGCCGGAACGCATGCGGTCGTCATGGATCTCGCCGGAGCGCACGGCGATCTCTCGCTCGCAGCGATGCGCGAGGCTCGGATCGTGGGTGACCAGCACCAGCGTCATGCCGCGCTTCTCGCGTTCGGCGAACAAAAGGTCCGCCACCTGCCGGCCGGTCTCCTGGTCGAGATTGCCGGTCGGCTCGTCGGCGATCAGGATCGCCGGCTCCGGCGCCAGTGCTCGCGCCATGGCGACGCGCTGCTGCTCGCCGCCGGAGAGTTCGCCCGGATAATGGGTGATGCGGTCGGCGAGGCCCACCTGGCCGAGCTCCCGCTCCGCCCGTTCGAAGGCGTCGGAATGGCCGGCGAGTTCCAGCGGCACCGCGACGTTTTCCAGCGCGGTCATGTTGGGGATCAGGTGGAAGGACTGGAAGACGATGCCGACATTGCGGCCGCGAAATGCCGCCAGTTGGTCCTCGCTCAGTCCGATCAGCGACTGGCTGGCGATCTCGACCTCGCCCTCGTCGGCCCGCTCGAGCCCGGCCAGCACCATCAGCAGCGTCGACTTGCCCGAACCCGAGGGCCCGACGATGCCGACCGACTCACCGCGCTCGACGAACAGGTCGACGCCCTTCAGTACGTGGACGGCGCTGCGGCCGGCGCCGAGGGTCAGATGAACGTTTCGTAATCGTACTGCGGGTTCCGCCAAGATCGCTCGTTCCTATATCCGGCCTTAGAGGGCCGCCTCCGGGGCTCGCGCTATATGGGGTGTGCAATGCAGCGCTGCCAACCGATCCTCGCCGCTCTCACGCTGTTGTCATGGCTGGCGCTGCCGCTGGCGGCGGTCGCGCAGCAGCCGGCGCCGCCGGCCGGACCCGAGACGATCGAGGTGGTCGCCTTTGGCGACAGCCTCTCGGCCGGCTACGGCGTCGGGCCGGGCGAGGCGTTTCCCGAACAGCTCGAGGCGGCGCTTCGGGCGGCAGGCTACGACGTCGCGGTGGCGAATGCCGGCGTGTCGGGCGATACGACGACGGGCGGGCTCGCGCGTCTCGACTGGTCGGTGCCGGAAAGCGCCGACCTCGTCATCGTCGAGCTGGGTGCCAACGACGCCCTTCGCGGGGTGTCGCCGCAGATCGCCGGCGACAATCTCGACCGGATCCTCGCGACGCTGACAGAGCGCGGGCAGGACGTCATCCTGGCCGGCATGCTGGCGCCGCCGAACATGGGCAGCGACTACCAGGGCGAATTCGACGCGATCTATCCCCGGCTCGCTGAGAAATACGGCGTCCCGCTCTACCCGTTCTTCCTCGACGGCGTCGCGTCGGAAGCCTCGCTCAACCAGGACGACGCCATGCACCCGAACCCGCAAGGTGTCGCGGTGATCGTCGAGCGCATGCTGCCGCTGATCCGCGAGAGCCTCGACGCGATCATCGCCCGGCGTGCGACGGATTGAGGCTCTCGGCCAGCCGCTGAAGCGGCCGCGTGAGGAAATCGAGCCGGCGTTGGCGCCAGTCGATCATGGCGAAGACGAAGGCCTCGCTCTCGTCGGCCCATTCCTCGGCGATGCTGGCGGCATCGGCGTAGGGGCGGCGGATCTCCGCCGTCACGTCGCCGGCGACGAAGCTGAGATCGGCGCCGTGCTTGGCGGCGATGGCCTGCATCCGGCGGTTCTCGCGCAGGCAGGTGAGGAACAGCCGCCGGACACCGCGATTGCGCGCCGAGGCGATCAGCCGGCCGAACAGGCGGTCGCCGAAGCCGAGGCCCTGGAACGCCTTCTCGATCGAGAAGGCGCCCTCGGCCTCGCTGTGGGAGCCGGTCAGATAGCGAAGCTCGGCGACGCCGCGCAGCGTGCCGTCGGCGAACAGGCCCATGATCAGCGCGTCGGCGCCGAGCGCCAGGGCGGCATAACGCTCGAGAAAGTGGTCGTTGACCGGGTTGCCGAAGCGCAGTCGCCGCGCCTCCCCGTCGAGGCGCATCAGATGCGCGAGCAGGAGGTCGGTCTCGCGGGCGTGCAGGCGGCGGATGGAGACGGCGGGCGCGTCGTTGGCGGCCTGCGCCGTCGGTGCGGCGCTTCGGGGGATGGCGAGTAGCGACATGCGGTGAATGCCTTCGTTTCGTCCTCCCCGGACTGGGCCTCCCCAGAAGCCGCCAAGATAATTGTGCATTGCGTCACCGACAACGGTGATTGCGCCGCTGCAGGGCTGCCCTGTCCTTGAAACATGGCTCCCGGGATGAAAGTCTTTCCTTGTGAAGGCAATGACGCACGGAAGGACCCTCCGATGCCGAGACTGTTCACCGCCCTCGAAATTCCCCAGGCGCTTGCCTTCCCCTTGTCCCTGCTCCGCGGCGGCTTGCCGTCGGCGCGCTGGATCGATCCGGAGAACTACCACCTCACGCTGCGCTTCATCGGCGACGTCGAGCCGCGGCTCGCCGACGAGATCGTCGCGGCGCTGGACCGGGTGGCGCGGCCGGGCTTCTCCATCGCCCTTCGCGGCCTCGCCGCCTTCGGCAGCCGGAAGCCGCGTTCCATCCACGCCGAGGTCGAGGCATCGCCGGAACTCGCCGAACTGCAGGCCGAGATCGACCGGATCTGCCGCCGGCTCGGACTGCCCGCCGACCAGCGCAAGTTCCTGCCGCACGTCACCCTGGCGCGGCTGCGCCAGCCCAAGCCCGAGGACGTCGCGCGCTATCTGGCGCGCAATGCCGGCTTCCGGACGCCCGCCATCAAGGTGGCGCGCTTCGGCCTGTTCTCGGCCCGCGACTCCGTAGGCGGCGGACCATATTTGCTCGAGGAAGCCTTTCCGCTCGAGACGCCGGCCCGCCCCGAGGAAGCGTATGGCGACATGCGATACGGGTCGCTCGCCAGCCAGTATGGCTGACCGAGGCCCTTGAGCCGGTGGCCGCGCCGTTCCATCTAGCTGGCGACAGATGGAGGAACGGATGGCCCCGAAGACGCTCGATATCGACCAGGTGCTGCGGCCGGGAACCGAGGAGGAGCAGGCGCGCCAGGAGCATGAGGTCCGCGCCTCGTTCTTCGACACGGCGCGGCGGGCGCTGCGCTACGTCCCCTTCATGGAAGACGTCATCGCCGCCTATTACTGCGCCATCGACCCGCGGACGCCCAGCGCCAGCCGCGGCGTGCTGCTGGCGGCGCTCGCCTATTTCGTCCTGCCCTTCGACATCATGCCGGACTTCCTGTTCGGGATCGGCTTCACCGACGACATTGCGGTGATGTGGGCCGCGTTCCGTGCCGTGCGCCAGAACATCAAGCCGGAGCACTACGTGAAGGCGCGCGAGACGCTGGGCGAGATGCGGCCCTGACCGCATCGGCCGGGCGCCCGGCACGCCGAACCTTACGAGACCGTAATCCGCCCGCCGCCCTGCCGCCAAACTGTCGCCCGATTTTGCCCCTCATTCAGCGTCGGTATGTTCAGCCGGCCCGGCCGCGCAGCGGACAGCGAACCCTTCCCGCGAAACGTCTCGCGGTCATTCGGCTTTCGTTAACCAGAGATAAACGGGCTTCGGCCTAGTCTATCGGGACATTCGCCACCGGGACCGGCGCCGATCGCGGCACCGGCCGCGACCATTTCCAATGATGCACGCACCGAACGAGCGGGGAACCATGCAACTCAAGAACGTCCTGACGGCTACCGCGGCCATTCTGATCTTCTCGAGCGCGGCGGGCGCCGCCCAGACACCGACCCGCATCAGCCAGTTCAATGCCTGGGGCACCTATTCCTACGACGATACCGCCGGCAAGGTCTGCTACATCCTGTCGACGCCGACCCAGATGTCGCCCTCCAGCGTCGATCACGGCGACATCTTCTTCCTGGTGTCGCAGAAGCCCGGCCAGGGGGTTTCCTACGAGCCGCAGGTGGTGATGGGCTATCCGCTGCGCGAAGGCTCGAAGGTCACCGTCGACGTGGACGGCAAGGACTTCTCGATGTTCGTGAAGGGCGAGTCGGCCTGGATGGAGAACGCCGCCGAGGAGCCGCAGCTCGTTGCCGCCCTGAAGGCCGGACGCAGCATGAAGGTCGACGCGACCTCGCAGCGCGGCACCGCGACCAGCTACACCTATTCGCTGTCCGGCGTGACCGCGGCGCTGAACTCGATCAGCGATTGCCGATAATCGCGCTTTTTTCGGCTCCGTAATGACGTGCAACGCCGGGCCGCAGCCCGGCGTTTTGCTGTTCGGAGGGGCTGGAACCTTGCGAAACCGGCCGGAAAGCGTCATGTGACAGGATCATTCCCTCTGTGACGAGACTGGCCGGCAGCCCGGCCGAGGAACTTATGGCCTTTTCGCTCGACCTCGCTTCGCCCGATACCCGGCCCCGCGTGCCCGCCGCGGCGATGCCGGCGGCCGGCGAGAAGCCGTCGCTGATCGGCATGGACCGCGAGGGCCTGGCAACGGTGCTGCGCGCGCTGGATGTCCCCGAGCGCCAGGTGCGGATGCGCGTCGCGCAGCTCTGGCACTGGCTCTATGTGCGCGGCGTCGCCGATTTCGGGCAGATGGCCAATGTCGCCGGAACCCTCCGCCAGGCGCTCGATGCCGCCTACACGATCGCCCGGCCGGAGATCGTCGAGGAACAGATTTCCGTCGACGGCACCCGCAAGTGGCTGTTCCGCTTTCCCGCCCGCGGCGCCGGCCGACCGGTGGAGATCGAGACCGTCTACATTCCCGAGGAGGGCCGCGGCACGCTCTGCGTCTCCTCCCAGGTCGGCTGCACCCTCACCTGCACCTTCTGCCACACCGGAACGCAGCGCCTGGTCCGCAACCTGACGCCGGACGAGATCGTCGGCCAGGTCATGGTCGCGCGCGACCGGCTCGGCGACTTTCCCGATGCCGCGACGCCGGAAGGCGGCATCCTGCCGTCGGAAGGGCGCCTCGTCTCCAATGTCGTGATGATGGGCATGGGCGAGCCGCTCTACAATTTCGACAATGTCCGCCAGGCACTGGCCGTCGTCTCCGACGGCGAGGGCCTCGCTCTGTCGAAGCGACGCATCACGCTCTCCACCTCCGGCGTCGTGCCGATGATCGCGCCGACCGGCGAGGAGATGGGCGTCGGGCTCGCCATCTCGCTGCATGCCGTGCGCGACGAACTGCGCGACGAGCTGGTGCCGATCAACAAGAAATATCCGCTGAAGATGCTGCTCGAGGCCTGCCGGAACTATCCGGGCGTCTCCAATGCCCGCCGCATCACCTTCGAATACGTGATGCTGAAGGACGTCAACGACAGCCTCGCCGACGCGCGGGAACTCGTGCGCCTGCTCAACGGCATTCCCGCCAAGATCAACCTCATCCCGTTCAACCCATGGCCGGGCAGCGCCTACGAGTGCTCGGACTGGGCCCAGATCGAGCGCTTCGCCGATGTGGTGAACCAGGCCGGCTACGCCTCGCCCATCCGCACGCCGCGCGGCCGCGACATCTTCGCCGCCTGCGGCCAGCTGAAGTCGGAATCCGAGCGCATGAAGAAGGGCGACCGGGTGGCGATGGAATCGGCCCGCGTCAGCGAGCTCGCCGCCGGCTGACGATGGCGCCGCCGGTCGCCCCGTCGTTCGATCCCGCCGGTCATGGCTCGCGCAGCGCGGCCGCTGCAGGTATGCATCGCCAATGAGCACGGTCCTGCGCTTCCTGTTCGTGATCCCCTTCGGCTTCGTCGCGGCCTGCCTGACGGCGGCCTTCGCGCTGCTCTGGCCGTTCCTGGAGCTCCCGCCGGGCGGCGTCGTGGATCCGGTCTTCCTGTTCCATGCGACGATCGCCTTCGCCGCCCAGTCCGCGCAGATCGGCTCGGTCGTCCTGCTGCCCTTCGCGTTCTTCGTCGTGGCGACGGAACTCTTCGCGCTTTCCTCGGTCGTGCTGCATCTGGCCGCGGGGCTGCTCGGCGGCGTCGCGGTGCTGTTTGCGACCTACGGGCGCGACGTGCCGCACATGAGCGTCCAGACCGCCATCCTCGTCGCCTCGATCTGTTTCGCGCTCGTCTACTGGATCATCGCCGGCCACCGGGCCGGGCGATGGCGCCGCAGCGGCGCGCAGCCGGTTTCCGCTCCCACGCCTGAAGGATAGAACACATGGCACGACGCCCGCTCGACCCCCGCGAAGCCGCCGAGGCGATGTTCCGGCCGGCCTCGCCCGCCGCCACCGGCCGCGTGCGCGAAACGCCGGGCGCGATACCCGCCGGCCGGGAAATGGTGTCGCTGCGCATCGACCGCGACGTGCTGGCGCATTTCCAGGAGGACGGGCCGGGCTGGCAGGACCGGATCAACGCCGCCCTGCGCCAGGCCGCCGGACTCTGATCGGGCCGGTCACCCTCCCGACCCGGGCCCTCGTCCCGCGGGCCTTGCCGAAACCCGCTCGCACGGCAGATTGGCGCCGATGATCACCATCCACCACCTGAACAATTCCCGCTCGCAGCGCATCCTCTGGATGCTGGAGGAGCTCGGGGTCCCGTACGAGGTCAAGCGCTACGAGCGGGGCAAGGACATGCAGGCGCCCAAGGCGATGCGGCAGATCCATCCGCTCGGCAAGTCGCCGATCCTCACCGACGGCGCCCGCACCATCGCCGAGACCGGCGCCATCGTCGAATACATCCTCGCCCGCCACGGCGAGGGGCGGCTGATGCCGCCGAACGACACCGAGGACTACTGGCAGGCCCGCCACTTCCTGCATTACGCCGAGGGATCGGCGATGCCGCCGCTGTTCCTGATGCTGGTGCTGCAGATGATCCCGGCGCGCGCGCCGTTCTTCGTGCGCCCGCTCCTCAAGGCGTCGATGCAGAAGGTCGACGAACTGCTGGTGCTGCCGCAGCTGAAGCTGCATCTCGACCACTGGGAGCATTCGCTCGGCGCGACCGGCTGGTTCGCCGGTCCGGAGATTTCCGTCGCCGACATCATGATGAGCTTCCCGGTCGAGGCCGCCGCCCAGCGCTTCGGCTACGAGGACCGGCCGCGCCTGCGCGACTTCCTGCTGCGCATCCATGCCCGCCCGGCCTTCCGCCAGGGGCTGAAGCGCGGCGGCCCCTACGCCTACGCCTGACAGCGGAGACCTGGCGCGCCGGCGTCAGTGCCCCTGGGTCGTCAGGATTTTCACCGCGAAAGCCGAGAACACGCTGGCGAAGATCCAGTCGATGGCGCGCGTGATCTTCGGGCGGCGCTTCAGCGTGGCCGCGAGCTTGTCCGCCGCGACGATCATCGCCAGGGCGAACGGCGTCGCGAAGAGGATGAAGTAGACCCCCAGGAAAAACAGCTTGCCGGCCGCATCGGGATCGCCCACCGCCACGAACTGCGGCAGGAAGGTCACGAAGAACAGGATGATCTTCGGGTTGGAAAGGTTGATGCCGATGCCGGTCAGCCAGCTGGCGATCAGCGACGGCTTCTTCATCTTGCCCGTCGCATCGACCTTGAAGCTCGAGCCGGAGCGGATCGCCTGGACGGCAAGGAAGATGAGGTAGCCGGCGCCGACGATCTTCAGCAGCAGGAAGGCTTCCGGTGAAGCGGCGATCAGGGCCGAAAGCCCGATGGCGGCCAGGGTGGTGTGAATGAGAGAGCCGGTGGAGGCACCGACATAGGCGGCGATCCCCGCCGCGCGCCCGCCCGCCAGCGTCCGGCCGAGAAACAGCGTCATGTCCGGCCCGGGCGTGATGGTCAGCACGAAGCAGGCGATGGAAAAGGCGACGAGGGTCGGCAGATCGGGCAGGAAGGTCATGGCGGCTCTCGCCTGCTGGCCGCGGAAAGCGGCGGGACCGGGACAGGATCGCCCGCGCGGGCGTACCGGTCAGCAGCTTTATGCCGCCGCCCCGGCGATGGCCAGAGGCATTCGCCACGAGTCACCGGCATCAGCCGGCCGCCGCCGTTTCCCTCCGGCCGCGCTTTGCGCTAGAGGCGGTGCAAACGCCACGACGGAAGAGTTCACATGGTACAGCATCGCAACGTCAAGAAGGTCGTGCTCGCCTATTCGGGCGGGCTCGACACCTCGATCATCCTGAAATGGCTGCAGACCGAATACGGCGCCGAGGTGGTCACCTTCACCGCCGATCTCGGCCAGGGCGAGGAGCTCGAGCCGGCCCGCAAGAAGGCCGAGATGATGGGCGTCAAGGAGATCTATATCGACGACGTCCGCGAGGAATTCTGCCGCGACTTCGTCTTCCCGATGTTCCGTGCCAATGCGGTCTACGAGGGCACCTACCTGCTCGGCACCTCGATCGCCCGGCCGCTGATCTCCAAGCGCCTCGTCGAGATCGCCCACGAGACCGGTGCCGACGCCATCGCCCACGGCGCCACCGGCAAGGGCAACGACCAGGTGCGGTTCGAACTGTCGGCCTACGCGCTCGACCCGGACATCAAGGTGATCGCGCCCTGGCGCGAATGGGAGTTCAAGTCGCGCACCGACCTCGTCGAGTTCGCCGAGAAGAACCAGATCCTCGTCTCCAAGGACAAGCGCGGCGAGGCGCCGTTCTCGGTCGACGCCAACCTCCTGCACTCCTCCTCCGAGGGCAAGGTGCTCGAGGATCCGAACGTCGCGCCGCCGCCTTACGTCTTCCAGCGCTCGGTCAGCCCCGAGGATGCGCCGGACAAGGCGACGACGATCACCATCGGCTTTGCCAAGGGCGACCCGGTCTCGATCGACGGCAAGACGATGAAGGCGCATGAGCTGCTGGCGGCGCTGAACGATCTCGGCCGCGACAACGGCATCGGCCGGCTGGACCTCGTCGAGAACCGCTTCGTCGGCATGAAGTCGCGCGGCATCTACGAGACGCCGGGCGGGACCATCCTCTTGGTCGCCCACCGCGCCATGGAGTCGATCACCCTCGACCGCGGCGCCGGCCACCTCAAGGACGAGCTGATGCCGCGCTATGCGGAGCTGATCTACAACGGCTTCTGGTTCTCCCCCGAGCGCGAGATGCTGCAGGCGGCGATCGACCACAGCCAGCAGCATGTCGAGGGCACGGTGACGCTGAAGCTCTACAAGGGCAATGTCATCGTCGAGGGCCGCGCCTCGCCGAAATCGCTCTATTCCGACGCGCTGGTCACCTTCGAGGACGACCACGGCGCCTACGACCAGAAGGACGCCGCCGGCTTCATCCGCCTGAACGCCCTGCGCCTGCGCACGCTGGCCAAGCGCGACGGGCGGTAACGCGGCAACAATGGCCGTCGGACTTAAAGCACAGAAAACTCTTTGGGGGCGGGCAGCGGGGCGCTGTTCGTTACCTGAGTGTCGAGCGGTTGTGTTTGAAGATGACCTACTTGCTGGCAGCCCAACGCTCGTGGGAGAAAACTGTCACATCGTCTCTGACTCGGATATCGGTCCGCGCGCCAATCCGAATATGCGGCAGATCGACCGAGATTCTTACCCAAATCTCATACTATGCTGCCGCAACCACCATAGGGTCATCGACGCGCAAACAGATAAGTACACGGTCGACGAACTCCACCGGATTAAATTCGAACATGAACAGTGGGTTGCGCATACTCTCAATATTGATCGAGAGAGATTATTATCTGATGAAACATATGCTGGTTATGTAGAAAATTGGGAGAAACTCGCCCACGTTAATGACTGGGATGTCTGGACAAGCCACATGCTTGGCAGCGGAATCCCTTCGATATTCAGGGATGTAGATATCGATCACGACAAACTGCGCCGATGGCTTCTAGCGCGGGTCTGGCCAGGTAAATCGATCGAACTTGAGCGCGCCTTTATCAATTTTAGGCTTATATTATCGGATTTGCACGAGGTATTCCATAGACACTCAGTTCGCCGAGGCGATATGCTATGGACAGAGCAGTTTTACAAGATAAAAAGTTGGGATCCGGATTTATATCATTCTCTTCATCGGAAATTTTTATATCATGTCGATCTCGTTGAAGATCTCGTTTTGGAGCTAACTCGCGCCGGTAATTTAATCTGCGAGCGAGTACGCGGAGCGATCTCGCCAAATTATCGTCTCGAAGAGGGCCATCTCGTAATCGAGTCTGGCCCTGATATGAATTTTAACTTTGTCAGAGCTGTGGTGTCATATTCGGACGATGAGAAGCTTCTCGATATGCCTTACCCTGGACTAGAGGGATTTAAGATTATTCGGACTAACCGAGATAGGTACTACGGAGCAGGCTTAGAGCCGATCGTATAATTGCATTCTGCATGCTCGTACATAAACTCGATGATATTCCCGTTGTCGATGTTCGATTGTAACAAAAAGGCCCGGCGGATTGCTCCGCCGGGCCTTTTTCTGTTCGGTACGGTGGCCGCCGCTTATTCCGCCGGCACCGGCGCGCCCGCGACGGTCTTCTGGCGGCCCTTGTTGAAGGCCATGGCAGCCAGCACCGCCGCCAGCCAGACCACCGCCAGGATGCCCCAGAACCCGCCATAGATCAGCGCCATGCCGATCAGGCCGGCCTGCACGACGTAGTAGGCCATGGGGATCAGCGTCATGCGGATCACCTCGCCCTCGCGGTCCGTGAGGCCGACCACCGCCGAGGCGGCGACGACGTTGTGGACGCAGATCATGTTGCCGGCGGCGCCGCCTACGGCTTGCAGCGTGACGACGATCATCGCGCCCGCAGCGCCGAGGCCAATCTGTTCCGCCGCGGAGAACTGGAACAGCGAGAACATCATGTTCGACACCGTGTTCGACCCGGCGATGAACGCGCCGAGCGCACCGAGCAGCGGGGCGAACAGCGGCCAGGCCGAGCCCGCGACGCTGGAGACGCCCTCGGCGAGCACCAGCGGCATCGACTCCATCGGGCCGCGGCCGGTGTTGAGGAACACCTGCACCATCGGCACCGCCAGCAGCAGAGCCGGGGCGGCGGCGACCATGGTCTTGGCCGAGCCGGCCCAGGCCCGTGCATAGGCCTTGCCGCTCATCCTGAAGATCAGCACCGACAGCAGCGAGGCGATGATCAGCACGGTGCCCGGCGAATAGAGCAGCTGCGCCGTCGCGTTGATCCCCGAGCCGAACAGGTCGTTGAAGGCGAGCGTCGCCTCCGGCGAGGTCAGCGCCGCCTTCAGCGGCGCGATGACACGGGTGAGCACCAGCAGGACCGCGATGATCAGATAGGGCGACCAGGCCCGCAGCAGCGAGATCTGCGCGCCGCCGTCCCGCGCCGCGATGACCTCCTCGGCCTCAGCCGCCTTCAGCGTGCCAAACCAGTGGCCGTTCCAGCCGGCGCGCTCGGGAAACTCGAACCGGTCCTTCGGCAGCAGGAAGCCGCGGCGGGCCGCCGGCACGACGATCAGAAGGCCGATGAGGCCACCGAGCAGCGACGGAAACTCGGGGCCGAGCAGCCAGGCCACGAGATAATACGGGACCGTGAAGGCGAAGCCGGCGAACAGCGCGAACTTCCAGACCCGGAAGCCTTCCATGAACGACCGGTTGGCGCCGAAGAAGCGGGTCAGCATGCCGACCATGATCAGCGGGATGACGAAGCCGACCAGGGCATGCACCATCGCGACATTGGCGGCGACGGCATAGACGTAGTCGATCAGCGGCATCGGCGCGATCGAGGCCAGCACGCCCTCGTTGCCGCCGAGGCCGGTGTTGACGCCGACCAGCATCGGCGTGCCGACGGCGCCGAACGAGACCGGCGTCGACTGGATGATCAGCGTCACCAGGACGGCGGCCATGGCCGGGAAGCCGATCGCCACCAGCAGCGGCGCGGCGACGGCGGCGGGCGTTCCGAATCCGGACGCGCCCTCGATCATCGAGCCGAACAGCCAGGCGATGATGATCGCCTGGATGCGCCGGTCCGGCGAGAGTTCGGTGAAGCCGCGGCGGATGGCCCGGATCGCACCGCTCTCGTGCACGGTCTGCAGAACCAGGATCGCACCGAAAATGATGAACAGCAGTGTGAGGGCCGTGACGAGGCCGTTGATGGTAGCGCCGGCGACGGTGCCGACGGCCTGGTCCCAGACGGTCAGGGCGAGCGCTGCCGTCGCCAGATAGGCGATCAGCATCGCCAGTTTTGCTGATCGTCGCATGACCACCAGCAGCAGAAAGACGATCGCGATCGGCAGCAGCGCCATCGCGAACAGGAAACCAGAGCCCATGACATACCTCCCGGAATGTTCCTCACCTGGGTTCCTAGTTTCCGGTCGGCGGTTTCAATGCAAGCCTGATTGTTCACATTACGGATCAATCTGCGTTCATACCCTTTGTTGCGAGGCGCTTTCGTCGCCACCTTAGACCAAAGTTCAACCTTCGAAGGCCGTCCCATGGTTCCCTACAGCGTTCTCGACCTTTCCCCGATTCCGGAAGGCGGCACGGCCGCGGATGCGCTGCGCAACTCGGCGGCGCTGGCGCGGCACGCCGAAGCGCTCGGCTACCGGCGCTTCTGGATGGCCGAGCACCACAACATGACCGGCATCGCCAGCGCCGCTACCGCCGTGGCGCTCGGATACGTGGCGAGCCAGACCGCGACGATCCGGATCGGCGCGGGCGGGGTGATGCTGCCCAACCATGCGCCGCTGGTGATCGCCGAGCAGTTCGGCACCCTGGCGACGCTCTACCCCGACCGGGTCGATCTCGGCCTCGGGCGGGCGCCGGGCACCGACATGCTGACGGCACGGGCGCTGCGGCGCAGCCTCGACAATTCCGACAACTTCCCGCAGGACGTCGTCGAGCTGATCAGCTATTTCGAGCCCGCGGGGCCCGGCCAGAAGGTCCGGGCGATCCCCGGCGCGGGCACCAGGGTGCCGGTGTGGATCCTCGGCTCCAGCCTCTACGGCGCCCAGCTCGCGGCGCATCTCGGCCTGCCCTACGCCTTTGCCTCGCATTTCGCACCGGCCGCCCTCGACCAGGCGATCGAGGTCTATCGCGACACCTACCGCCCGTCAGAGCGCTGGCCGGATCCGCACTTCATGCTGGCGATCAACGTCTTCGCCGCCGACAGCGACGAGGAGGCCCGGATCCTGAAATCCTCGATGCAGCAGGCCTTCGTCAATCTGCGCACCGGTCAGGCGGGACCGTTGCCGCGGCCGGTGACGGATTTCGAGGCGCGGGTCGATCCCATGGCCAAGGCGATGGTCGACGATGCCCTGTCGGTGTCGGCGACCGGCTCGCCCGCCACGGTGCAGACCCAGCTCGCGAGGCTCGTCGAGACCTACCGGCCCGACGAGGTGATCCTCACCGGCCAGATCCACGACCATGCGGCCCGGCTGCGCTCCTTCACCATCGCCGCGGAGGCGATGAAGCCGATAGGGGCCGCGCACGAGGCCGCTGCCTGACGCACGGCGCCCATGATCGGCCTCGATCGCGGGCGCCGTCTGGCAGACATGTCTCACCTACCAATAATTCGTGGCTTGAGCCCTGAAAGATTAGGCGCTTAGCTTCTCACGCCGGATCGGCTGGGTTAGGCAGCCGTTGCGCGGACGCCGCGACGGCGGTTCGCCGGGAGAACTCGGCCCGCGTGCCGCTAGGCAGGATGGGTGAGAGTATGATCGAAAAGCGGCTCGTATTCCTGTTTCCGGGTTTCGAGCCGTTGCGCGCCGACGCGCAGGTCGAGCGGTTCCAGCGGGCGGCGAAACGCTCGGCGGCCGTGTGGGGTGCCGAACTGGCGCTGTCCACCCCCCGCACCGATGGCTCCGGATCATCGCCCTTCTCGACGTTCGACGCGACCCTGTCCGGGCCCGGCTACCGAACAGACACCGAGATCGTCGTCTGCGACTGGAGCGACCTGATCCGCGCCTATGCGGCGCGTCCCGTCCTCACCCGCCTGGTCACGGGCCTCGTTGCCCTCGGCGACTTTCTGGTGACGGGCACGGTGTTCCGGTATTTGCGGACGAGCTGGCGCTACGGCTTCTTCTATGCGTTTCCGCTCGCCATGCTGCTGTTCGCGCTGGTGCCGGCGCTGTTCGCCTTCAGCTGGCTGGCCTGGCTCGTTCCCGGCGCGCCGGGGGTTCTGGCGGGACTGGCCGCGGCGGCTCTCGTCGCCGCCGCGCTGCTGCACTGGGTGAACCGGCGGCTGCATCTGCTAGTCGCCCTCGACGACTGGGCGATGGCCCGCGATTTCTGCCGTGGCCGCAATCCCCTCATATTGGCGCGGATCGAGCGACAGGCGGCGGAAATCCGGCGCCGCAGCGCGGCGAGCGATGCCGAGGAGATCGTCTTCGCGGCCCACAGCCTGGGGGCCAGCCTGGCGATCCTCGCCATCGACCGGGCGATCCGCGACGGCCTGCCGGTCCACCGGGAGCACGTCCTGACCGTCGGCTCGAGCCTGCTGAAGACCGCGCTCCACCCCGCCGCCCGCGACCAGCGCGACGCGGTCCGCCGGCTCGTCGTCGACCGCCAGCTGCCCTGGGTCGACTGCCAGGGTCTGTCCGACCCGATCAACTTCTACAAATCCAATCCGGCGACCTCGCTCGGCATCGCCGACGGCCGCACCCCCGTGGTGATCCGCGTCCGCTTCAAGCATCTGGTCCGGCCCGAGACCTACCGGCGGATCAAGCGCGACTTCTTCCGGCTGCATCGCCAGTTCGTGCTCGCGGTCGAGCAGCGGTGCGCCTACTCGTTCCACATGCTGCTGCTGGGTCCTCGTCCGATGGCGGATTTTGCCGCCACCGGGACGGTCGCCCTGCCCCCGCTTGCGGCCACGGCGCCGATGACCCCGGATCTGCCGGCACCGCGTGCGGCGACTGGTGGCACCCGATGAGCCCGGCCCTCGCCGGCAGCATCCTCTGGGTGCTGATGGTCGTCGGCTGGTACGTCATCCGCTACCCGTTCGAGCGGCGGGCGAAGCGCCGGCGGGTCGAGCGCACCCGCCGCGGCGCCGCCGAGACGCTGCGCATGGTGATCTCGTTCAGCGGGCTCGGCCTCGTGCCGGGAATCTGCGTGGCCACCGGCTGGCCGGAATTTGCCCGCACCGACCCCTCCTGGTGGCAGATCGGGCTCGGCGCGCTGGCGATGGTCCTGGCGCTCGTCCTGTTCCGCAAGACCCACAAGGCGCTCGGCCGGATGTGGTCGGTGTCGCTCGACATCCGCGAGAAGCACGAGCTGGTGACGTCGGGCATCTACCGGCGGCTTCGCCACCCGATGTACACCGCCTTCTGGACCATGGCGCTGGCGCAGGCGCTGCTCGTGCCGAACTGGATCGCCGGCCTTGCGGGACTCGTCGGCTTCGGCACCCTGTTCTTCTTCCGCATCGGCCCGGAGGAGCGGATGATGGAGGAGACCTTCGGCGAGGCCTATCGCGACTATTGCCGGAAGACCGCGCGGATCATCCCCGGGGTGTTCTGACCAGCGGCCGGGTGAAAGACGCGACGGCAGGCGCCATATCCGGCCCCTGACCCCGTGCCAGTCTTTCCCGTCGGGAGTTGCCCATGCCCTGGTCCCTCACCATCGGTCGCCTGTTCGGATCGGAGATCCGGGTCCACGTCACCTTCCTGTTGCTGCTGCTCTGGATCGGCGTTTCCGCCTATCAGGACGGCGGCCAGGCGGCGGCGATCGAGGGCGTGGCCTTCATCCTCGCGATCTTCGCCTGCGTCGTCGCACACGAGTTCGGCCACGCGCTCGCGGCAAGGCGCTACGGCATCGCCACGCCGGACATCACGCTGCTGCCCATCGGCGGCGTCGCCCGGCTGGAGCGCATGCCCGAACGGCCGCGCGAGGAGATCGTCGTCGCGCTCGCCGGCCCGGCGGTCAACGTCGTCATCGCGGCGGTGCTGTTCCTGGTGCTCGGGGCGCGCTTCGATGCCGCCTCGGTCGCGGCGCTGGACGATCCCGCCGCCGGCTTCCTGGCGCGGGTCGCCACGGTCAACGTCTTCCTCGTCCTGTTCAACCTGATTCCGGCCTTTCCGATGGACGGCGGACGGGTGCTGCGCGCCCTGCTGGCGATCCGCTACGACCGGGCGACGGCCACCCGCTATGCGGCGCGGGCCGGACAGGTCCTCGCCTTCGGCTTCGGCTTCTGGGGCCTGACCACGGGCAATGTCTTCCTCGTCTTCATCGCGGTGTTCGTCTATCTCGCGGCGGCCGGCGAGAGCTACCAGGTGGGCATGGAGGATGCCGGGCGGACGGTCTCCGCCCGCGAGGCGATGATTACCCGCTTCGAGACGCTCGGTCCGCAGGCGACGCTCGCCAACGCGGCCGAAGCGCTGATCCGCACCACCCAGCACGAGTTCCCGGTGGTCGACGGCGCCGGCCAGCTGCGCGGCATCCTGACACAGAAGGCGCTGATCCAGGCGCTGGCGCGCACCGGCCGTGACACGCCCGTGGTCGAGGTAATGGTGCGCGACGTGCCGACCATCCGCGAGAACGCCGCCCTCTCCTTCGCGATGAACAGGATGCGCGAGCAGGACGCTCCGGCGCTCGGCGTCGTCGACCGCGACGGCCGGCTGGTCGCCTACATCACGCCGGAGAATATCGCCGAATACATGCTGCTCGCCCAGGCCGGCGGCGTCGGACGGCGGCGGCCGTCACTGGCGGGGAACGGCCCGTTCGACCCGCCACGAAACGGCTAGTCGCCCGCGCCGCGCGGCAGTTCCGGGGCCGGCACCAGCGGCCGCGGCTCCGGCAATGCCGCCGGCGCGCTGGCGCGATGCACGAGATAGGCGCTTATCGCCGTCAGGCCGAGGCCGGGGATGATGATCTGCGTCGCCAGGACCGGCTCGCCGATCAGCGCGGCCAGCGCGCTGCCGGCGAGCCCCGCACCGGTCTGGATGAAGCCCATCATCGCCGCCGCCGCCCCCGCCATATCCCGGAACGGCGCCAGCGAGGCGGTTGTCATGGCCGGCATGACGAAGGCGATGCCGAAGGCATAGAGCCCGACCGGCGCCATGACCGACAGATATGATATCGGCAGGAGCGCGATCGACAGCGCCAGCGCCGCGCTGCCCGCCGCGATGAAGCCGAGGCCGACCGGCACCAGCCGGTAGGCGCTGGTGCGCGCCATGGCGTAGCGCACGGCCAGCGAGCCGCCGAGGAACATGCCGGACTGGGCCAGCATGCCGACGCCGAACTGGGTGGGCGATAGCCCCGCCCGGTCGATCAGCACGAAGGGCAGCACCGTCGCCAGCGTGTACAGCGCGCCGACCGCACCGGCGACCGTGAGGCTGGTCGCCAGGAACTGCCGGTGCGTGGCGAGCCGCCCGTAAGCCCGCAGGATCGCGCCCGGCCGGATGCGCGAGCGGTCCGGCGTCCCGGTCTCGCGCATGAAGCCCAGCGTCACGCCGACGACGATCAGGCCGCAGAGCATCATCAGCACGAAGATCGCGTTCCAGCCGGCCAGCGCCAGGGTCAGGCCGCCCAGCGTCGGCGACACCGCCGGTCCGATGGCCAGGATGATGCCGATGGCGTTCATGATCTGCGACGATGTCTCGCCGGAGAACTGGTCGCGGACGATCGCCCTGGCCGTCGTCACGCCCACCGAGGCGCCGATCCCCTGCAGCAGCCGCGCCGCGATCAGCGTCTCGACGTTCGGCGCCGCCACCGCCAGCGCCGAGCCGGCGACATAGACGACCATGAAGGCGAGCGTCGCGAACCGCCGGCCGAAGGCGTCGGAGACCGGACCACAGACCAGCTGGGTCAGCGCGAAGCCGGCGAAATAGACCGACAGCGTCAGCTTGATCATCGATTCGGTGGTGCCGAATTCGTCGACCAGCACCGGCATGGCCGGGGTGTAGAGCGCCAGCGAAATCGGGCCGATCGCCACCAGGCACCCGCCGATCAGGGCGGTCCGGCGCTGCGACATCGTCGCCGGCGGGACGGTGGAAGGGGGCAAGGCAAGCTCCGGATTTGGTCGAACGCAACACGACCGGCGCGCCTGCCGGACGCGCCGGTCCTGCCGGGATGCGGAAGGGATTTTTTAGGCGCTGCGGGGCAGCGGCAGCGCCGGATCCTGGCGCTCGGCGCCGACGATCTGCGGGTCGTTGGTGAGATTGGCGCGGATGCGCTGCAGCAGTTCGTCGACCACCGCGCGCTCCTCCTCGCTGAAGCCGCTCACGGTCTGCTCGTAGAGCGCGACGGCGACCGGCCTGACCTCGGTGAACACCTTCTCGGCCGCCGGCGTCGGCCGCACGACCTTGGCGCGGCGATCCGACGGATCGACCGTCCGGCTGATCAGCCCGCGGATCTCCAGCCGGTCGAGATAGGCCGACAGCGTCATCGGCTCGACCCCCATGCGCTCGGCCAGGACGGCCTGGCGGGTACCCTCGAAGCGCGCGACATAGGCCAGCGCGCGGATCTCGCCGGGCGTCAGTTCGAGGCCGGCCTCGACCACCACCTTCTCGAACGCCTGGCGAAACAGCCGTGCCGCGTCGACCAGCAGGAAGCCCAGGGAATTGCTCGGGAGAAGTTGGGTCATTGTCGTCAGCACTCGCATTGACCACGTGAAGCGGCAGAACCATCGCCGCGGCATCATGGGACGGCTATCGATAGTGGATCGCGCCGTGCCCTATAAGTACACAATCGATCAAACCGAACCTAATCGAAATACGCCTCGACGAGAAACGAAAGCTCCGAATGAACGCCATCCCCGCCGCCGCCATCCCGGATTCCGCCATCGCCTTCGGGGAAGAGGGCGCCCTGCCCGATTTCGCGGCGATCCAGCCGGAAGCCTTCCTGCCGGCCTTCGAGGCGGCCATGGCAGCCCATCGCGCGGAGATCGCCGCCATCGCCGGTGATCCTGCAGCGCCCAGCTTCGACAACACGCTCGGCGCGCTGGAGCGGGCTGGCAAGCGCCTGGGCGAGGTGGCACGAATCTTCTTCGCCCTGGCCGGCGCCCACACCGACGCCGCTCTGCAGGCGGTGGAACGCGACGTTTCTCCGGCGCTCGCCCGCCACAGCTCCGCCATCGCGCTCGACGCCGAACTGTTCGCCCGCATCGACGACCTCCACCGGCGCCGCGACACGCTCGAAGGCCTTTCCGACGAGGACCGGCGGCTGCTCGACCGGACGCATGCGGACTTCGTGCGCGCCGGCGCCCGGCTGGTCGGCGACGACCGCCAGCGCCTCGCCGAGATCGACGCGGCGCTCTCGACCCTCGGCACGCAGTTCTCCCAGAACGTGCTGGCCGACGAGCGCGACTGGGTGATGGCGCTCGGCACCGACGATCTCGCGGGGCTGCCGGACTATCTCGTCGCCGCGATGGCGGCGATCGCCGCCGAGAAGGCCATGGACGGCTACGCCCTGACGCTGTCGCGTTCCGTCGTCGTGCCGTTCCTCGCCTTCTCGACGCGGCGCGACCTGCGCGAGACCGCCTTCCGCGCCTGGACCAGCCGCGGCGAGAATGCCGGCCCCTCCGACAACCGCGCGATCATGGCCGAGATGCTGGCCCTGCGCGCCGAAAAGGCCCGCATGTTGGGCTTTGCCTCCTATGCCGCATACAAGCTCGACGACCAGATGGCGAAGACGCCGGCGGCGGTTCGCGGCCTCCTGGAGACGGTGTGGAGCCATGCCCGCGAACGCGCGCTGAAGGATGCCGCGTCGCTCGCCGCGCTCGCGGCCGCCGAGGGCGACAACAGCCCGATCGAGCCCTGGGACTGGCGCTTCTACGCCGAGCGGCGGCGGCAGGCGGAGTTCGATCTCGACGAGACCCAGCTGAAGCCGTATTTCCAGCTGGACCGGATGATCGACGCCGCCTTCGACGTCGCCGGGCGGCTGTTCGGCCTCGCCTTCGAGCCGATGCCGGAAGCGAAAGCCTGGCACCCCGACATCCGCGTCTGGCGCGTCCGCGACCGCGACGGGCGGGAGCGCGGCATCTTCATCGGCGACTATTTCGCACGCGCATCGAAGCGCTCCGGCGCATGGATGAGCGCACTGCGCGGCCAGCACAAGATCGAGGGCGGACAGCTGCCGGTGATCTACAACGTCTGTAATTTCGCCCGGCCCGCCGAGGGCGAGCCGGCGCTGCTGTCGCTCGACGACGCCCGCACGCTGTTCCACGAATTCGGCCACGCGCTGCACGGCCTGCTTTCCGACGTCACCTGGCCCTCGCTCGCCGGCACCTCCGTCTCGCGCGACTTCGTCGAATTGCCCTCGCAGCTGTTCGAGCACTGGCTGACCGTGCCCGAGATCCTCGAGAAGCACGCGATCCACGCCAGGACCGGCGCGGCGCTGCCGCGCGCCCTGCTCGACAAGCTGCTGGCGGCGCGGACCTTCGACGCCGGCTTCGACACGGTCGAGTACACGTCCTCGGCGCTGGTCGATCTCGGCCTGCACGAGACCGCGGAGGCCCCCGGGGATCCGCTCGAGGCCGAGCGGGCGATGCTGGAGCGGCTCGGCATGCCGCGCGCCATCGCCATGCGCCACCGCTCGCCGCACTTCGCCCATATCTTCGCCGGCGACGGCTATTCGGCGGGCTACTATTCCTACATGTGGTCGGAAGTGCTGGACGCCGACGCCTTCGAGGCCTTCGGGGAGACCGGCGACCCGTTCCACGAGGCGACCGCCGCGCGGCTGCTCGAGCACGTCTACTCGGCCGGCAACAGCCGCGACGCCGCGGTGCTCTACACCGCCTTCCGCGGCCGGATGCCGAGCCCGGACGCGCTCCTGCGCAAGCGCGGCTTCGTCGCCGGCTGATCAGGACCCGCAGGAAAAGGGCTTTAGTTCAGGCCACAGCGCAGTTTGGAACGACTCGAAATCTTCGCATGGCTGCAATCGCGCTGCCATGCGAACCATCGAAGGTGCGGGCCTCTTTCCTCTGGAGTCTGTTCCGATGTCATCTGCCCGCTTCCCGCTGTCGCGCCGTCATTTCCTCGCCTCCTCGGGCGCCGCCGCCCTGGTTGCCGGCTCCGGTCTTGCCATGCCGGCGATCAGCCGCGCCGCGAGCCGCCCGAGCTTCACCCATGGCGTCCAGACCGGCGACGTCGACGCCACCTCCGGCATGATCTGGACGCGGGTCGACCGCCCGTCGCGCATCGACGTCGAGTGGGCAACGACCGAGAGCTTTTCCAACAGCCGCAAGCTCTCCGGCCTGACGACGCTGCCGGAATCCGACTTCACCATGAAGCGGCTGATCGACGGCCTGCCGTCCGACCAGGAGATCTTCTGGCGCGCCGTCGCCACCGACCTCAGCGACGTCAACGCCACCGCCGAGCCGATCGTCGGCCGCTTCCGCACCGCGCCCGCGGCGCGCCGCTCGGTTAAGTTCACCTGGTCCGGCGACACGGTCGGCCAGGGCTGGGGCATCGACGAAAGCCGCGGCGGCATGAAGGCCTACGCCACCATGGCGCGCCACGAGCCGGACTTCTTCCTGCATTCCGGCGACACGATCTATGCCGACGGCCCGCTGAAGGAGAGCGTCGAGCTGCCCGACGGCAGCGTCTGGAAGAACATCCTGATCCCGGAGAAGGAGAAGGTCGCCGAGACGCTGGCGGAGTATCGCGGCCAGTGGAAATACAACCTGATGGACGCCAACGTGCAGGCGATGAACGCCCGCGTGCCGACCTTCTTCCAGTGGGACGACCACGAGGTCGTCAACAACTGGTCCTCGGGCAAGGACCTCTCCGCCGACGACCGCTACAGCGTCAAGGATATCGGCCTGCTCAACGCGCGGGCTTCGCGTGCCTTCCACGAGATGACGCCGATCGGCTACGTGCCGGCGGAGCCCGGCCGGGTCTACCGCAAGATCGCCTACGGGCCGCTGCTCGACATCTTCTTCCTCGACCTCCGGTCCTACCGCGATGCCAACAACGAGGGGCTGCAGGCCGAAACCGGCGACGGCACCACGATGATGGGGCGCGAGCAGATCGTCTGGCTGAAGCGGGAGCTGGCCAACTCGCGGGCGACCTGGAAGGTCATCGCCTCCGACATGCCGATCGGCCTCGTCGTCTGGGACAAGGTCGGCGACAAGAGCCTCGTCGAGGCGATCGCCCAGTCGGACGGCGGCGCGCCAAAGGGCCGCGAGCTGGAATTCGCCGACCTGCTGCGCTTCATCAAGTCGGCGGGGATCACCAACACGGTCTGGCTCACCGCCGACGTCCACTACACCGCCGCCCACCACTACAGCCCCGACCGGGCGGCGTTCCAGGATTTCGAGCCGTTCTGGGAGTTCGTCTCCGGCCCGATCCATGCCGGCAGCTTCGGCCCCAACGACCTCGACATGACCTTCGGCCCGGAACTGCGCTACGTGAAGGCGCCGAGCGAGGAACAGGGGCAGAACCTCAGCCCGGCCTCCGGCCTGCAGTTCTTCGGCATCGTCGACATCGACGGGGACAGCGAGCAGATGACCGTCCGGCTGATGGACGCCGACGACCAGGAACTGTGGAAGACCACGCTCGATCCCGTCCGGCAGGGCTAACCGTTCCGGCAAGCGATACGCCGGTTGCCTCTCAGGCGTTCGGCGTATCGCGACCGTCGGGTTCCTTCGCCACACCTTTGAAGGGGCCCGGCGACTCCTTGCGCTGCATGAACTGTCCGGTCCGCTCGTCCCGCTTCTGCCAGTCGCCGTTCTTCTGTTGGAACTGGGTGCGGGCGGTTACCGCACCGCGTCGAAAGCCTTCACCGGTATTCCGCGCCATTGCCGCTTCTCCTTGCGAACGAATCAGCCTTACCGAAGGGAATGTTCTCTCGATGTTCCCGGGCGGTCAACCGAGCCGCGATCGCAATAGCGGCGAGCATACCCACGTTCTGCTTTCGCAACTGCACAAAATGGTGTAAGAGCAAGCCATCAGTGCCGGGCGGAGCGTTTTCGACGTTCCACCGCGGCCTTACTTTGTTTCCGGTGACCCTTATGAAACTCCGCAACATCGCGATCATCGCGCATGTCGATCATGGCAAGACGACTCTCGTCGACAATCTGCTCGCCCAGTCCGGCACGTTCCGAGAAAACGAGCGGCACGACGAGCGCGCGATGGATTCCAACGACCTCGAAAAGGAACGTGGCATCACGATCCTCGCCAAGGCGACGTCGGTGGAGTGGAACAACACCCGCATCAACATCGTCGACACGCCGGGCCACGCCGATTTCGGCGGCGAGGTCGAGCGCATCCTCAACATGGTGGACGGCGCGGTCATCCTCGTCGACGCCTCCGAGGGTCCGATGCCGCAGACCAAGTTCGTGCTCGGCAAGGCGCTGAAGGTCGGACTTCGGCCGATCGTCGCGATCAACAAGATCGACCGCACCGACGAACGCCACCAGGAAGTCCTGAACGAGATTTTCGACCTGTTCGTCTCGCTCGACGCGACCGAGGAGCAGCTCGACTTCCCCGTGCTCTACGGCTCCGGCCGCGCCGGCTGGATGGCCACCGAGCCGGAAGGCCCGCAGGACCAGGGCCTGACGCCGCTGTTCGAGATGATCCTCAAGCACGTGCCGGAGCCGGACACCGCCGGCAAGGACGAGCCGTTCAAGATGATCGGCACGATCCTCGAGGCCAACCCGTTCCTTGGGCGGCTGATCACCGGCCGCATCCAGGCCGGCTCGATCAAGCCGAACCAGGCGGTGAAGGTGCTCGACAGCAGCGGCAAGCAGCTGGAAACCGGCCGCATCTCCAAGATCCTCGCCTTCCGCGGCCTCGACCGCGTGCCGCTCGACTACGCCGAGGCGGGCGACATCGTCGCCATTGCCGGGCTTTCGAAGGGCACCGTCGCCGACACGTTCTGCGATCCGGCCGTCACCGAGCCGCTGCACGCCCAGCCGATCGATCCGCCGACCGTCACCATGTCCTTCCTCGTCAACGACTCGCCGCTCGCCGGCACCGAGGGCGACAAGGTCACCAGCCGCGTCATCCGCGACCGTCTCCTCAAGGAGGCCGAGGGCAACGTCGCGCTGAAGATCGAGGAAGCCGCCGACCGCGACTCCTTCTACGTCTCCGGCCGCGGCGAGCTGCAGCTGGCGGTGCTCATCGAGACGATGCGCCGCGAGGGCTTCGAGCTCGGCATCTCGCGTCCGCGCGTCGTCATGCAGAAGGGCGAGAACGGCGAGATTCTCGAGCCGATCGAGGAAGTCGTCATCGACGTCGACGAGGAGCATTCCGGCGTCGTCGTCCAGAAGATGAGCGAGCGCAAGGCCGAGATGATCGCCCTGCGGCCGTCCGGCGGCGATCGCCAGCGCCTGGTCTTCCATGCCCCGACCCGCGGCCTCATCGGCTACCAGTCGGAGCTTCTGACCGACACGCGCGGCACGGCGATCATGAACCGGCTGTTCCACTCCTACGCGCCGTTCAAGGGCGAGCTGGCGGGCCGCAACACCGGCGTGCTGATCTCGACCGATGCCGGCGAGAGCGTCGCCTTCGCGATGTTCCACCTGGAGGACCGCGGTCCGATGGTCATCGAGGCGGGCGTCAAGGTCTATGCCGGCATGATCATCGGCATCCATACCCGCGAGAACGACCTCGAAGTGAACGTGCTGAAGGGCAAGAAGCTGACCAACATGCGCGCTTCCGGCAAGGACGAGGCGATCAAGCTGACCCCGCCGATCCGCATGACGCTCGACCGCGCGCTCTCCTGGATCCAGGACGACGAGCTGGTCGAGGTGACGCCGAAGACCATCCGGCTGCGCAAGCTGTATCTGGATTCCAACGAGCGCAAGCGCTTCGAGAAGAGCCGCAAGGCCGCCTGACCAGACTGGGGCTGACGAAACGGGGCCGCCGGAGGAAAGCCTCCGGCGGCCCTTTTGCGTTTTGCCGCCGCAGGGACGAGCCCGCCGCCGCGCCGGATCATTCCCGGCCGGCAAGACTCCGCGCCTGCCGCAAGCCCGGGAACATCCAGGCCCAGAGCCCGGCGACCCCCATCGTCGCCGCGCCGCCGATCACCACCGCCGGCACCGCCCCCAGCCAGAATGCCATCAGCCCGGCCCGAAACTCGCCGAGTTCGTTCGACGCGCCGATGAACACCATGTTGACGGCGTTGACCCGGCCGCGCACCTCGTCCGGCGTCCACAACTGCATCAACGTCTCGCGGACATAGACGCTGATCATGTCCGACGCCCCCATCATCACCAGCGCGACGACAGCCAGCCACGGCACCGTGGCGAGGCCGAACACCGTGGTGAAGGCGCCGAACAGGAAGACGAAGCCGAACATCAGCGCGCCGGCATGGTCCTTGATCGGATGGGCGGCGAGCCACACGGCCATCGTCACGGCGCCGATGCCGGGCGCCGCCCGCAGCAGGCCGAGACCCCACGGGCCGACGTCGAGCACGTCGCGCGCATAGACCGGCATCAGCGCCACCGCGCCGCCGAGCAGCACGGCGAAGAGATCCAGCGAGATCGCGCCGAGCACGATCTTCTCCGACCAGATGAAGCGGAAGCCGGCGACGATCGTCTCGATGCTGGCGGGCTCGTTGCTGCGCCGCTGCGCCGGCGCCGCGATCGACATGACCAGGATCGCCGCCGCCAGGAACAGCACCGTTCCGGTGGCATAGGCGGCGATGGGCGAGAGACCGTAGAGCAGGCCGCCCGCCACCGGCCCGACGATCGCCGCGATCTGCCAGGAGGAGGAGTTCCAGGCGATGGCGTTGGCGAGTTCCTGGCGCGTCACCAGGTTGACCACCAGCGACTGCGAGGCCGGGCCGAAGAACGCCCGGGCGATGCCGAAGCCGACGAGCACCGCGAACACCGGCAGCGGCGATGCGAGCCCGTGCCAGGTGAGCAGGAGCAGCGCCGAGGCGCCGACCGCCTCCACCAGGATCGCGAACCCCATGATCCGCCGCCGCGAGAACCGGTCCGCCGCCGACCCCGTGACCAGCACCAGGAGCAGCGCCGGCAGGAACTGGCAAAGGCCGACAAGCCCCAGATCCAGCGGATTGCGGGTCAGGTCGTAGATCTGCCAGCCGACCGAGACGACGACTATCTGGATCGCGAAGGTTGAGAAGAAGCGCGCCAGCCAGTAGCGCAGGAACTGCGGGTTGCGGAAGGCGGCGAAGCGATCGTCGTCGGGGACGGCGACCGGCGGGCCGTCAGGCGTCGCCCCGGATGCGGGACCGGTATGCTCGTTCACGCGCGCACCTGCCGTGGTCCGGGTCGTGCCGCCAGGGGCAGCCCGTCCAGGCCTGCGGGACATCCGGGAAGAGACAAGCACTGGCGAATGGTGGAGCTGAGCGGGATCGAACCGCTGACCTCGTCATTGCGAACGACGCGCTCTCCCAACTGAGCTACAGCCCCGTCCACCAGTGCGAGCGGCATTTAGTGCGCCGGACTCCACCCTGTCAACGACCAATCGCGGAACCGGCCCGCGCCGGCAGCCCGGCGTTGCTTGCGATTCCGGCGGGCGATGGCTACATCGGGGCAACCATCGCAAAGGTTCCGGATCTTCATGCTCGCAGTCACCTACGTGCTCTACCAGGCGCTCAACCTCTATTGGTGGATCGTCGTCGCCTCGGCCGTGCTCTCGTGGCTGTACGCCTTCAACATCGTCAACCCGGGCAATCCGTTCGTCGACTCGGTCGGGCGGTTCCTGTGGCAGCTGACCGAGCCGGTCTACCGGCGGATCCGGCGGGTGCTGCCGGACCTCGGCGGCATCGACCTGTCGCCGCTGGTCGTGCTCTTCGGCATCATGTTCCTGCAGTATCTCATCGTCTACTACATCAACCCGGCGATCATGCAGGCCGGCCTCTGACCACCGGGCCGACGACGGCCGGCTTCTACCGGCCTGTCGACGGCGGGGTTCTGGTCGAGGTCCGGCTGACGCCGAAATCGGCGTCCGACCGCATCGAGGGGACCGTCGCCGCGGCCGACGGATCGGTGCGGCTCAAGGCACGGGTGCGCGCCGTGCCCGAGGACGGCAAGGCCAATCAGGCGCTCGAAGTGCTGCTGGCCCGGGCGCTCGGCATGCCAAAGAGCGCCGTTGCCGTTGTCGCGGGCCATACCGCACGGTCGAAGACGCTGCGCGTCGACGGCGAGCCGAGCGCGATCGCCGCGGCCCTCAGGCTCCTGGCCGGATAGGCCGGCACACACCGACCCATCGCGACGCGCTCGTCCTGCCCGGCGGGGGACCGCGCCCGCCTGATCCCGACACGAAAAAGCCGCCCGGCCGAGTTGGCCGAGCGGCTTGATGTCTAACGTATTGCGAGCAGACCGCAGGCGCGGGCCGCCGGGCGCCTTAGCGGCGGCCGAAGCGAACGACGGAGGCGATGTCGCCGCGGTCGATGCCGATGTCCGCGAGCTCGCGGTCGTTCATCTGCTCGAGCTGGCGGATGTCGGCGCGATGGCTGCGGAAGGATTTGAAGCGGGATGCGAACTGACGAAGCATGGGAATTGTCCGGTTAAGAGAATCTGATGACCGTGAGATAAGGTACCGCGCTGCCTCTTAGGAGTGCATTTTACTGCACCTCTGTTGTGCAGTCTGCGCATGGCACGATCATAGTTCCTTCACCGGGCGTTAAACATTGTCGGCCGTCACAGCCGCGTCGGCCCGGCGAAACCAAAAAGGGGCGCGACGATTGCCCGTCGCGCCCCCTCATCCGATGCGGGTGAGAAGCGTCTCAGCCCTTCTTGGCGTCGAAGCGCTGCACCGCCTCGCCGATCAGCCGCTTGGCCATGCTGGCGTCGCCCCAGTCGCCGATCTTCACCCACTTGCCGGGCTCCAGATCCTTGTAGTGCTCGAAGAAATGCGCGACCTGCAGCAGCGTGATCTCGGGCAGGTCGCTGTACTCGGCGACGTTCTCGAAGCGACGCGTGATGTGCGGCGACGGCACGGCGATGATCTTCTCGTCCTGGCCGCTGTTGTCCTCCATGACGAGGACGCCGATCGGCCTGCAGTTGATCACGCAGCCCGGAAACAGCGGCCGCGTGTTGCAGATCAGGACGTCGATCGGGTCGCCGTCGTCCGACAGCGTGTGCGGCACGAAGCCGTAATTGCCCGGATAGGTCATCGGCGTATAGAGGAACCGGTCGACGACGAGGCAGCCGGCTTCCTTGTCCATCTCGTACTTGATCGGGTGGCCGCCGAGCGGCACCTCGATGATGACGTTGATGTCCTCCGGCGGATTGTTGCCGCGGGCAATCGCGTCGATGCGCATGATCTGTCCTTCTGTCGGTCTGAGGAAAAGTCGTGCGGGTGCTTACCGGCTGCAGCATTGCGGCGCAACAAGCCCGGCCGCTACGCGCCACGGCGCCCGCGCTTCAGTTCCAGAAGAAGGCGATCTTCGCCAGGTGCCGGCCGTCGAAGCTTTCGCCGCCTTCGGCGATGTCGGTCCCGCCGAGGCTGCGATAGAAGCCCACCGCCGTGTCGTTTTCCGCCAGCGCCCAGACCACGAGGCCGTGGAAGCCACGGTCGGCCAGAAGGTTGCGGGCGGACGCAAACAGTCGCCGGCCGAAGCCGAGGCCCTGGTATTCCGGCTTCAGGTAGATCTCGTAGATCTCGCCTCCGGCCTTGAAGGCACGGGTGCGGTTGCGGCCGATCGTCGCGTAACCGACCGTCTCACCACCGAAATCCACCACGAGAATACCGGCGCCGTTGCGCACGGCACGCGCCCACCAGCCGGCGTGCCGGCGGCTGATCATCTGGTTGAGGCAGCGATGCGGGATGATGCCGCGATAGGCGCCGCTCCACGCCGCTTCGTGAACCGCCGCGAGGGCAGCGGCGTCGCGTGCTTCGGCAAAACGGATCTCGGCAACAACGGTGGTCATCGATCGTTAACCATGTTCCGCCTGTTCCGATCCACTTTCATGCAGAAAAGATGAACCGGCTATCGCCGCCACAATCAAGATCGCGTGACGGGTGGGGGAGTCGGGAGCGGAGTTCTCCCCGGATATCGATCTGGGCGGTGTCATCCGCGATAATGCCGGCAATAAGTAAAATTTACTGGATTCGCAGAATTTACGATTTTACCTAAGGCAGCCGGGCCGCTACTAGGTTGAAAAACGGTCAGTGCGGGCACCTCTGACCAGAAGGCCCATGGCCGCAACGGGAGGTATCCATGCCGCACGGAATTCGACACCTGTTCATCCCTGGCCCGACGAACGTTCCCGACCGGGTTCGCCGGGCGATGAACGTTCCGATGGAGGACCAGCGGGCGCCGGACTTCCCGTCCCTGACGCTGCCGCTGTTCAGGGACCTCAAGACCGCCTTTCGCAACGAGAAGGGCCGCGTCTTCATGTATCCCTCTTCCGGCACCGGTGCCTGGGAAGCGGCGATCCAGAACACGCTGGCGCGCGGCGACAAGGTGCTAATGTCGCGCTTCGGCCAGTTCTCGCATCTGTGGTGCGAGATGGCGCAGCGGCTGGGGCTGGATGCGACGATCACCGACGTCGAATGGGGCGCCGGCGTGCCGCTCGAGGAGTACGAGAAGGTCATCGCCGCCGACCGCGATCGCGAGATCCGCGCCGTCTTCGTCACCCACAACGAGACCGCCACCGGCGTCACCTCGGACGTCAGGGGCGTGCGCAAGCTGCTCGACGCCCATTCCCACCCGGCGATGATCTTCGTCGACGGCGTGTCCTCGATCGCCTCGATCGACTTCCGCCAGGACGAATGGGGCGTCGATCTGGCGGTCGCCGGCTCGCAGAAGGGCTTCATGCTGCCGGCCGGCCTGTCGTTCCTGTCGGTGTCCGAGAAGGCGCTCGCGGCGAGCCGCGACAACCGGCCCAAGATGGACCGCAGCTATTTCTCCTTCGCCGACATGATCACCAACAACGACAACGGCTATTTCCCCTATACGCCGCCGACGCAGTTCTTCCACGGCCTGCGGACCGCTCTCGACATGCTGTTCGAGGAAGGGCTGGACAACGTCTTCGCCCGCCACCACCGGCTCGCCGAGGGCGTCCGGCGCGGCGTCGCGGGCATGGGCCTCAAGCTGCAGGCCGTCGCGCCGCAGTGGCATTCCGACACCGTCACCGCGATCCGCGTGCCCGAGGGCGTCGACGCCAACGCGGTGCTGAAGATCGCCTATGAGCGCTACAACACCTCCTTCGGCTCGGGCCTCGCCCGGCTCTCCGGCAAGGTGTTCCGCATCGGTCATCTGGGCGACCTCAACGAGGTGATGTGCCTGTCCGCCCTCGCTTCGGCCGAGATGGCGCTGGCCGACGCCGGCGCCCGCATCGAGCTCGGCTCGGGTGTCGCCGCGGCGCAGGCCTATTACCGCGAGCAGCATGCGGCCGCCGGCGAGAGCCGGGAAGCCGCCGAATAGTCGGCCCGCTCAGCCGAACTCGGCGAGCAGCGACGGGATCTCGCCGAGCCGGTCGACCTGCCGGAACAGCTTCTCGCCGACCGGCGGCTCGGCATGCTCGACCGCCCAGGTCAGAGCATGCGGCACATGCACACCGACACTGCCGGCGGCGATCGCCGGCAGCACGTCCGACTTCAGCGAATTGCCGATCATCATCGCCCGCTCGGGCCCGTCGCCATGGCGGGCGAACACCCGCCGGTAGGTCGCCGCGTTCTTGTCGCTGACGATCTCCACCGCGTCGAAATAGTCGCCGAGCCCGGAGGCCGCGAGCTTGCGCTCCTGGTCGAACAGATCGCCCTTGGTGACCAGCACCAGCCGGTATTGCCCGGCAAGGCCGGCCAGCGTCGGTTCGGCGTCCGGCAGGGTTTCCACCGGATGCGCCATCATCTCCCGTCCGGCATCGAGGATCTGCCGGATGGTTTCCGGCCCCGCCCGGTCGCCGGTGATGTCGAGCGCCGTCTCGATCATCGACAAGACGAAGCCCTTGATGCCGAATCCGTAATGGGAAAGGTTGCGCCGCTCCGCCGCCAGCAGCCGCTCCGACACGTGCGCTCCCTCGGCATGCGGCGCGAGGATCTCGCGGAACCGCGCCTCGGTGAGCTGGAAGAACTGCTCGTTCTGCCAGAGCGTGTCGTCGGCGTCGAAGCCGATCGTGGTCAGCCGCCGCATCGTCGAAGCCCTCCGCCGTCCGCGTCAGGCGACCGCGATACACCCGGGCCCCGGGAGGATTCAAGAACCTGCCGCAGGCGAAGATACTCGGCCTGCCGGCCGATCAGGCGTTCTTCGGCTCGCCGAAGATCCGGGCGAGGAATTCCTCCAGCCAGCGGCGCACCGGCGCGTCGTAGACTGCCCTGCCGTCGAAATGCTGGCGCCTTCCCTGCGCGCCCGCAAGATTCAGCCGCTCGTGGCCGCGCGTCGTCCAGCGATGCATCATCGCCAGCGTCAGCTCGGCATGGAACTGCACGCCATAGGCGGCCTTGCCGTAGCTGAACGCCTGGTTCGGGTACCAGTCGCCCTCGGCGAGGCGCCGCGCGCCGCTGGGCAGCTCGAAGCCTTCGCGGTGCCATTGATAGACCATGCCCGGCCAGTGCGGCATCAAGAGCCGGCCTTCGGTGGTCGCGCGCAGCGGATAGTAGCCGACTTCGGCGAGCCCCTCCGGGTGGGGCCCGACGCTCGCGCCGAGATGCTTGGCGAGCATCTGGGCGCCGAGGCAGATGCCGAGAAACGGCGTTTCCTCGCGCAGCGGCACGTCCATCCAGTCGACTTCACGGACGAGGTGCGGATCGGTGTCGTTGGCGCTGGGCGGGCCGCCGAAGACGATGGCGCCGCGATGCGCCTCCAGCGTCTCGGGCAGCGCGTCGCCCATTACCGGGCGTCTGATGTCGAGCCTGACGCCGTGCGCCTGGAGCACCTGGCCGACGCGGCCGGGGGTCGACGTCTCCTGGTGCAGCACCACGAGGACCGGTCGCGTGTCGGTCCCGTCGAGGCGATAATTGTGCCGCGCCGCGCTGGTCTCGACGGCGTTGGGCGCGCTGCTGTCGGTTTCCTGAAAGGCCATGGCGTCAGTCGGGATTCCCGCTCCGGTTCGCTGCCTCCCGTTTCATCAACATGCGATCCCTGGTGGAGACCGCGAGAAGCTCGGCGATCCGCCAGATCACGTTGTCCTCAAGCTCGTGGACCGACCCGTCGACATAGGTCACCTCCCACAGGAGCTCGATGAACCGGATGCGGCGCTCCTCGTCCAGCTCGGCCTTCAGCACCGAGGTGAAGCGGTAGAGATCTACCGCCTCGGCATCGGCCGCCTCGCCGGCCTCGGCGATCCGCCGGGTCTCGCCGGCGCTGAGGCCGAACTCCTCGGCGAGCACGTCGTGCAGGCGCTGGCGCTCCGCCGGCGTGACGATCCCGTCCGCGTCGATGACATGATAGAGCAGCGCCGCCGCCGCGACCCGCACGTCGTCGGCGCCGCGATCGTCCGCGCTGTCGTCGGTCCCGATTGACCGGATGAAATCTCGAAAGGCGTCGAACATCATTCCTCGCTGGCGTGCCGGCCATCGACGCGGCATGTGCGCATTCCAGGTGGGGTCCGCAACCCGGCCGCCCGAGGCGGCCGGCAATGAAGGGTCGGCCGGACGACGCGTGACGGCGTCATGCGAAGCGGGCTTCCTTGCGTTCCTCGTCGGTCGGCACCGGCTGCTTTTTCGGCGCGCCGGCGGGCTCGGTGGCCCCGGCACCGACCGGCGCGACGGGCTTGCCGGCACCGTTGGACAAAGGCTCGGCAGCGGTCGTCGCCTGCGGTCCTGCCGGAGCCGGCGTCGGCGCAGGCTTCTCTTGCGCAACCGCACTGGCGGGTACGGGGCTGACGACGGGTGTCGGCGTCGCGCTGCCGCCGAGGACCGTCGCTGCGGGTGGCGCCTCGCGGTCCGCTTCGATGGTCTTCGCGTCGTCTCCGGCCTGCGCCTCGATCAGCGGGCCCTCCTCGGTGCCGATCCGCTCCACCGGCACCTTCCACTGGAACGCGTCGAGCCGGCCGGTCACAGGAGAAACCGGTGCCCAATGCTCGGCCACGACGCCGTCGGCGGTCCACGCCGGATCGCGCGGCGCCCGGATGGCGCGGGCGAGCCACTCCCGCACCCGGCCGATCTCGCCGGTGTCTTCTTCCTCGATGTCGGCGAGGAGCAGGTAGACGCTCTCGCGCGGGCCCGCGTCCGCCGCCGCCAATGCCGCCGAGCGCGCCAGCTTCAGGTCGCCGGCGTCGAGCGCCGCCCGTGCCAGGCAGATCTCCGCCTCCACATTTCCTGCCCGCAGACCGTGCAGCTTCTGCGCGCGCTTCAGCCGGTCGGCCGGCGAATCGCCCGGGCGGGCGTGCACATAGGCCTCGGCGATCTCCGGATGCGGATTGTTGATCCAGCTCGTTTCGAGGATCTTCGAGCCGCGGCGAAGATCGCCCAGCCGGAACAGCGCCTGCGCGGCGACGAGGCCGGCGGGCACCAGATCCGGCGCCAGCTTGTGCGCCTCGACACCGGCCGTGCGCGCCGTCGCCGGGTCGCCCTCGGCGGCGGCCATCGCCTTGGCGGTCAGCAGCACGGCGCGCAGCCGCTTGGAATCGTCGCGGTCGATCATCCGCGTGTTCTTCTGCGCCTCGAGAATCTCCAGGGCGCCGTTCCAGTCGCCGGCAAGCGACTTCGATTCCAGCACCGCACCGCCGGCCCAGGGCACGTGCGGGGCGATCCGCACCGCGCGCTCGGCATAGTGGCGTGCCGCACCCTCGTCGCCGACCCGCTCTGCCTCCAGGAACAGGCCGCGCAGCGCGAGGAGACGGGTCTCCGGGTCGCGCTCCATGTGCTCGAAGGTCGAGCGGGCGCGGGCATGGTCGCCCTCGATCATCGCGGTCTGCGCGTCGAGGAAGCGGATCAGCGGTTCCTTCTGGACGTCGAGCAGCTTGCTGCTGCGCTTGGTCATCCGGCGCGCCAGCACCGCGTCGCCGGCGCCGGCCGCGATGATCCCGCTCGACAGCGCCTGGTAGCCGCGGTCGCGTCGGCGGGTGTTCCACCAGTTGCCGATCGCCCCCGGCGTCCTGAAGAAGGCGCTGACCAGCCAGACCACCAGCAGCACCGCGGCGATCAGCAGGCCGAGCGCGATGATGAAGACCATCAGGCTCATGTCGACCTGCTGGCCCTGCCACACGAAGCTGACCTGGCCGGGATTGTCGGCCAGCCAGGCAAAACCCATGCCGGCGGCGAGGACGACGAGAAGGAAGGCGAGGATTCGCAGCATGGGAGTTCCTTAGCCCTGATTTTCCGTGGCGGCGGGCTCTGTCGCCGCCGGCGTCGCATTACCGCTCCCGGATGCCGCGGGCGCTGCCGACAGCGTCTCCGACACGATCTGCTCTGCGCTAAGCCGGGCCGCGACGTCCTCGGCGAAATCCGCGCTGGCGTCCTTGGCCGGCTGCGGCAGGGCCTGCCACTCCGCCTGCCAGGCGGCGAGATCGCCGCTGGTGATGGCCGCGTCGAGGCGCGACAGCGCCGCCGCGGGCCCCGGTTCGCTGGCGGGAGCCGGTCCCGCCGGCCTTACCTGGACCAGCGAGCGCAAGCCGGAGAGCAACTGCTCGCCGACGGGCGCATCCGGCTGGGCCGGGCGCAGCGCGTCCGCGATCCGGGCCTCGACGGCCGGCCAGGCAGCCGTGAGCGCCGCCATCGACGGCGCCCCGTCCGCCGCGAACTGGCGGAGCGATTCCGCCGAGCCGCCGGCCTGCGCATAGGTCTCGAGCTCGGCCATGAACGGGCCGCCGCGATCGATGGCGGATTTCAGATTGGCCGCGGCCAGCGCCGAGTCGGCCCGGCGGTTTCGCTGCTCCATCGCGGCGAGGCGCTCGTCGAAGCCGGCCAGTGCACCGTCGATGCGGGCACCCGCCTGCTCGGCGGCTTCCTGGGCGGAAGCGGCGGTGTCGCGCGCCTGGTTGGCGGCTTCCTGGGCGGCGGTCGACGCCGCATTGGCGGCGTTGGCGGTTTCCTGGGCGGCGGATGCCGTTTGCTGGGCGGCCTCGGCCGCCTGCTGGGCGCCGGTGGCGGCCTGCTGCGCCGCGGTGGCAGTCTCGCCCGCGCCACTCGCTGCCTGCCGCGCCGCGGCCGCCGCCTCGCTCGCCTGCTGCATCCCGGCAGTGGTGGATTGCTCGAGCGAATCGATGCGCTGCCCCAGCGCGGTGAGCTGCTCGGTGGTGGCGAGACCCTCGACCGGCGGAGCCGCGGCAGCGCCCTCCATCTGCTGGCGAAGCGTCACCACTTCGCCGTTCAGCGCCTCGAACTGCTCGGGGGTGACGGATGCCACCTGCTCGCCCTGCTCGGCCTCGCCGAGCGATGGCAGCACGCCGCTGGCCTGCAGCGCTGCTCCACCACCCAAGGCGATGAGTGCACCGACGACGCCTGCGGCGAGCGCCGTCCCGAAGCCGCTGCCGGTCTTCGCCGGCTCCGCGGGGCGGGTCGGCGTGGACGTCGCCGCAGGGCGGGAACTCGTCGACGACGCAGAGCTGCCGGAGGCGGGCGAACCCGCACCCGTGCCCGTCACACCTGACTTTGCAGCCGCTGCGCCGGTGGGCGCCGCCGCGGACGCGGTCCCTTGATCCCTGGAACTGCCCGACGGGGAAGACGATGCCGGAGAAGACGGGCCCGACGGCCGCGTCGACGTCGCGCTGCCAGGCGTGCTGGCCGACGATCCCGAAACGCCGGCGGACGGGGTCGCCGAGGCGCCTGGCCTGGAAGACCCGGCGGACGAAGTAGACGCAGCCGCCGTGGAAGGGCTCGAAGCCGCCGCGCCGGTGGGCTTGGCACTGCTCGTACCGGCGCCGGATGCCGACGTACCGGCTGGCTTGGCACCGCTCTCACCGGAGGAAGCCGTTGCGCCGCTCGTGCTCGAAATCGCCGCGCTGGCGGAGGTAGCGCCGCCGGAAACTGCCGCACCGGCGGGCTTGGCACCGCTCGCGCTCGAACCGGCGGAGGCCGCGGCATGGCCCGGCGTGCTGCCGGCCAGCGGCGGTGCGCCCGCCGGGGTCGCCGGCTGCTTCGGCGAGGACGATCCGGCGGCGGGCGTCGCGCTCGCTGCCGAGGCGCCGCCGATGCTGGGCGCAACGCCGCGAACGGTGGCCGGCACAGCGCTCGATGCGCCGACCGTCGTCGCCGGCTTAGCGCTGCCGTCGGCTAGCTTCCTGTCGGCGTCGCCGCCGGCGGGCTTCTTGTCGGTTTCCGCAGACTTGGGCGGATGCGGCGCGTCGGGGGCGAGGCCCTCCTCGGCGGCGAACTCCGCCAGCGTCTCGCTGCCCTTGGCGTCGCTGGCCTTCGTCGACGTGTATTTCACGCCGGATGACGAGGAGCTCTTGCTGCTGGTCGAACCGGCGGCAGCGGAAGCTGCGGCGGGTTTCGTGCCGGACGACGCCGAAGGGGACGGCGCCGCACCCGGCTTGGCCTCGCCCGCCGGCACCCCGCGTCCCGCCGCGCTCTTGGGTTCGTCCGGACGCGCCGATTCGCTGTCGGCCTTGTTCTTGTCGCCGTCTGTCACTGGTTCAGCCTTCAGGTCGATCGTCTGGCCGCGCGTCTTGCTCGGCTTCGAGCGCCGGGGACGGTTGGTCATCGAATTAGCTCCATTCTCGCCGGACAGGCGGCTGCGCGGGTCCGAACCACCGCAGCGCACCGCGCCGACATTGGTCCTTCATTCGCACCGGTCGCGCAAGCAGCGGTCTCTCAAGGCAGGAACTAGGTTAGCCGAGCCATTCGAAAAGCGAAGCAAGCGTCCTGTCGGGCGAAATCCGCGTGTGGCGGCGAAGTTCCGCCGTCAGCGCCGTCGCAATCCGCGCCGACAGCGCCAGCACCGTCGGCAGCGGCGCGAAGTTTTCCGGCATGGCGCGGCAGAGCCCGGCAAACGCCGTCGCCTGCCCGACGGACAGCACCAGCACATGGTCCGGGGACCGCCCACCGAGCACCCGTTGCACCGTCGCGCCGTCGGGCTGCAGCGGCCGGATGGCGTAGACCTCCCAGACCGCGCAGCCGATGCCGGCTTCCGCCAATCCGGCTTCCAGCGTCCCGGTCCGGGTGCGGCCAGCCGCGTAGAGGATCGTGTCGCCGACCGGCAGCGAAGCTTTCGCCAGGGCCGCGATGCCGTCGGCGGCGCCGTCCGCGACCCGGACGTCCAGAAAGCCGGCGTCCCGGGCGGCCGCGGCCGTCGCCTCCCCGACCGCGAAGAGCGGCCGCGCATCGTCCGGGAAGGCCTTGGCCAGCGGCGCGACCGCATGGGCGCTGGTCGCCGCGAAGGCGGCGAAGCGTCCCTCAGGCGGTGGCGCGCCGAGCATTTCGGCGGCTTCCAGCGGCAGCACCAGCGGCTCGTGGCCGCGCGCCGCCAGTTCCCTTGCCGTCCGCTCGGCGGCGGCGGCCTCGCGCAGGATCAGGACGCGCATGCGCCGGGCGCCCGCGCCGGTCCGTTCACATCGCCCATCCGGCGAAGAAGTCGGGCCCTGCCTCCTCCAGCACGTCGCGCCCGGCCATCCGGCCGATCGTCGCGGCGTCCTCGGCGAGCCCCGTCCGCCGCGTCTCGTGCATCCGGACGCCGTCTGGCGTCAGGATCATGCCGTGCAGCGTCATCGAACCGTCCTCGTGCATCTCGGCATGGGCGGCGATCGGGGTGCGGCAGGAGCCGTCGAGCTCGGCGAGGAACGCCCGCTCCGCCGTCAGCGCGACCGTCGTGTGGTGGTCGGCGATCGCCGCGACGAGATCGGCGGTCGCCTGGTCGCCCGCCCGGCCTTCGATGCAGATCGCGCCCTGTCCCGGCGCCGGCGGAAAGCTGACCACGTCGAGGACCTCCGTCGCGACGTGGCTCATTTCCAGCCGGTTCAGCCCGGCGAGCGCCAGCAGCGTGGCGTCGACCTGGCCCTCCTCCAGCTTGCGCAGCCGGCTTTGGACGTTGCCGCGGAAGGTGATGACCTCGAGATCGGGCCGCAGCCGCTTCAGCAGCGACTGCCGCCGCAGCGACGCCGAGCCGACGACCGCGCCGTGCGGCAGTTCGGCGATGGTGCGCACCTCGCGGCCGATGAAGGCATCGCGCACGTCCTCGCGCGGCAGGAAGGCGGTGATCGCCAGCCCGTCCGGGATCGCCGTCGCCATGTCCTTCGACGAATGCACCGCGATGTCGATCTCGCCGCCGAGCAGCGCCAGCTCGATCTCCTTGGTGAACAGGCCCTTGCCGCCCACTTCCGACAGCGGCCGGTCGAGGATCCGGTCGCCGGAGGTGGAGATCACCGTCACCTCGAAGCGCTCCGCCGGCAGGCCGTGGGCGACCATCAGCCGGGCCCGCACCTCGCTGGCCTGCGCCAGCGCGAGCTGGCTGCCGCGTGTTCCGATGCGGATGATGCCGTCCGTCGCCAAGGCGGGCCTCCCGGTTCATTGCTTCCGCGGCTTGCGCCGCGCCGGCCTCGCGGCGCGGTCCTCATGCATAGAAGATCGGAGCGGCGAAGATCAATCGCGGGCGGGCCCGCCACCACCCGCGGCTTCCATCTTGCGCCGGAACCGGTAGAACGGCGGCGCGAAGGGAAGCCCATGACCGCGACACCGATCCTCGGCATCGAGACGAGCTGCGACGAGACCGCCGCGGCGGTGGTCGGCCGCGACCGTGACGGCGCGCCGGTGATCCTCGCCAATGTCGTGCTCAGCCAAGTCGAGGAACATGCCGCCTTCGGCGGCGTCGTGCCGGAGATCGCGGCGCGCGCGCATGTCGAGGCGCTGGACGGCATCGTCCGTGCCGCCATGGACGACGCCGGGCTCGGCTTCGGCGACCTCGCGGCCATCGCCGCCACCACCGGCCCCGGCCTCGTCGGCGGACTGATCGTCGGGGCGATGACCGGCAAGGCGATCGCCGCCGCCCGGGGCCTGCCGTTCGTCGCGGTAAACCATCTCGAGGGCCACGCCCTCACTCCCCGCCTCACCGACCGGCTGGACTATCCCTACCTCCTGCTGCTGGTCTCCGGCGGCCACACCCAGATCCTGCTGGTGCGCGGCCTCGGCACCTACGAGCGCTGGGGCACAACGATCGACGACGCGCTCGGCGAGGCCTTCGACAAGACGGCCAAGCTGCTGCAGCTGCCGCAGCCGGGCGGCCCCAATGTCGAGCGTAGGGCGGCCACCGGGGACGCCACGCGTTTTGCCCTGCCGCGGCCGCTGCGCGGCGAGGCCCGGCTCGATTTCTCGTTCTCCGGGTTGAAGACCGCGCTCCGCCAGGCCGCCGAAGCCGCCGCGCCGCTTTCCGACGGCGATGTCGCCGATCTCTGCGCCAGCTTCCAGGCGGCGGCCGCCGACAGCCTCGCCGACCGCACCCGACGGGCGCTGGAGCGGTTCCGTGCCGAGTTCCCCGACCTTGCCGACCCGGTGCTGGCCGTCGCCGGCGGTGTTGCCGCCAATCGGGCGATCCGCACCGCGCTGGAAGCCGAGGCCGGAAAGGCCGGCGTCCGGCTCGTCGCACCGCCCGCCGCGCTCTGCACCGACAACGCCGCGATGGTCGCCTATGCCGGGCTCGAGCGCTTCGAGGCCGGTCTCGTCGACGGGCTGGAGGCGCCGGTGCGCTCGCGCTGGCCGCTCGACGCCGGCGCCGTGCCGCTGGTCGGCTTCGGCCGCCGGGGAGCCAAGGCATGAGCCGCTTCGCCGTCGTCGGCGCCGGCGCCTGGGGCACCGCGCTCGCCAGCCTCTACGCGCGGGCCGGCCACGCCGTCACCATCCTCGCCCGCGACGCCGACACCGTTCGGGCCATCGAGGCGGACCGCTGCAATCCGCGCTATCTACCGGACCTGACGCTGCCCGAGGGACTGCACGCGACGCTCGATCCGGATACCGCGCTCGGCGATGCCGGGATCGTGCTGCTGGTCGTGCCGACCCAGAGCCTGCGCGCCGCCGCCACCGCCCTGAAGCCGCATCTGCGCCCGGATCAGCTGGTCGTGCTCTGCTCCAAGGGCATCGAGCAGGACACCGGCCGCTTTGCCTCCGACATCCTCGCCGAGGAACTGCCCGGCCACCGCCTCGCGGTCCTTTCCGGCCCGAGCTTTGCCGCCGACGTCGCGCGCGGCCTGCCGACGGCGGTGACCATCGCCGCCGACGAGACCGAGGCCGCCGACGAGGCGGCGCGGCTGCTCTCGACCGAAACGTTCCGTGGTTATGCCGCGACCGACATGCGCGGCGTCGAGGCCGGCGGCGCCCTCAAGAACGTGCTGGCGCTCGCCGCAGGCGCCGTCGCCGGGCGCGGCCTCGGCGCCTCGGCGCAGGCCGCGGTGATCACCCGGGGCTTCGTCGAGCTGCGCCGTCTGGGCGCCGCGCTCGGTGGCCGGCCGGAGACGCTGATGGGGCTTTCCGGGCTGGGCGACCTCATCCTCACCTGCTCGAGCCCGCAATCGCGCAATTTCGCCTATGGCGTCGCGCTCGGCCGCGGCGAGGATCGCGCCGGGCTGAAGCTCGCCGAGGGCGTCCACACCGCCGGCATCGCCGCCCGGCTCGCCGAAGAGCGCGGCATCGATGCGCCGATCATCGCCACGGTCGCGAAGATCCTTGCCGGCGGCATGGATGTCGGCGAGGCGGTGCAGGCGCTCTTGGCGCGTCCGCTGAAGCGCGAATTCGATTGATGCCCGCCCCAGGCTCGCTAATTTGCCGCCGCGGCCATGCGGCCGCCTTCAACCAGAACTGACCCGAGGAAAACCCGATGCTCTATGCCCTGCTCTGCGACGACAAGCCGAACTCCCTGCAACTGCGCATGGACACGCGGACGGAGCATCTGGCCCATCTGAACGGCCTCGGCGACGCGCTGAAATTCGCCGGCCCGTTCCTCGACGAGAACGACAAGCCCTGCGGCAGCATGGTGGTGATCGAGGCGGACAGCCGCGAAGCGGCCAAGGCAATTGCCGACCGCGACCCCTATGCCGTCGCCGGCCTGTTCGAGACCGTCACCGTGCGGCCCTGGAACTGGGCGATCAAGAACCCGGCCGCCGGCTGAACGGGAGCACCATCATGCGCTACTGGCTGTTCAAGTCCGAGCCCGAGAAATGGTCCTTCGACCAGCAGAAGCAGGCCGGCGCCAAGGGCCAGGAATGGGACGGGGTCCGCAACTACCAGGCGCGCAATTTCATGCGCGAGATGGCGGTCGGCGACCGCGGCTTCTTCTACCACTCCAACGAGGGCAAGGCGGTGGTCGGCATCGTCGAGGTGGTCGCCGAGGCGCATCCGGATTCGACCGCCCCGGACGGCAAGTGGGAGTGCGTCGACATCAAAGCGGTGATGGACGTGCCGAACCCCGTCACGCTCGATGCGGCCAAGGCCGAGCCGGCGCTGAAGGACATGGTGCTGGTCAACAATTCCCGGCTCTCGGTCCAGCCGGTGACGGAGGCCGAGTTTGCCAGGGTCTGCGAGATGGGCGGGCTCGACCCGGCCAAGGCCGCGAAGGGCTGAGGCGCGTTGCTCGGTCGCAGGGCGGAACCAGCACCGGCGAAGAACATTTCCGGAACAACATCATCTCCGGAGATCAACCATGGCAACGCCCGACCCGAAGAACGACAACACCTCGAACACCGAGAAGGACCCAGCGGAATGGACCACCGGCGGCGAGCCGATGACCGGCGCGCAGGGCTCCTATCTGAAGACGCTCTGCGAGGAGACCGGCCACGAATTCGATGCGGGCCTGTCCAAGGCGGACGCCTCGATCCTGATCGACAAGCTCCGCGCCGAGAGCGACAGGGTGAAGGCCGAGGGCTGAGCCGCCTTACCGTCACCCGCATGGGACGACGGTACGGATGAAGCGCGACGACTTCATCCGTGCCAACACGGCCATCCTCCGCCCTCCACACGTTCCCGAGATCCGTCTTCATCTCGCCGACGAGGCCCATGGCCTCTGGCAGAAGACCGAGACCGAGCTTGATGCGATCGGCCTGCCGCCGCCGTTCTGGGCATTTGCCTGGGCCGGCGGCCAGGGGCTGGCGCGGCATGTGCTCGACCACCCGGACTGCGTCGCCGGGCGCACCGTCCTCGACTTCGCGGCCGGCTCAGGCCTAATGGCCATCGCCGCGGCGATGGCGGGCGCCGCCGTCGTCACCGCTGTCGACACCGATCCGTTCTGCGGCGACGCTATCCGCCTCAACGCCAACCTGAACGGCGTCGCGATCGGTTTCGACGGAAGCGACAGGATCGGCGGCGCCGTGGCGGCCGACATGCTGCTGGCCGGCGACGTGTTCTTCGACCGCGAACTCGCCGCACGGCTGATCCCGTGGTTCGACGATCTCGCCCGCGGGGGCGTCACGATCCTCGTCGGCGACCCCGGACGGGCCTATTTGCCCCGCGACCGGCTCGAGCGTCTCGCCACCTACGCTGTGCCGGTGACGCGGGCCCTGGAAGATGCCGAAATCAAACAGGTCTCGGTGTGGCGGTGGCGGCCGGCCTGATACCGGACCGGCCGCTCCCGGTCAGGCGGCGGGCCGCTTGATCAGCCGCACCGGGATCGACTTGGCCGCCGGCACATGCGCCCGGCGCGAATGGTGCCAGAGCGGCATCAGCGCGTTCAGCTCCGGATAATAACCGGCGACATTGCCCTTCGGCACCGAGAAGGCGTGAACGCGGTAGTCCTCGACACGCCGCGACACGCCGTCGTCGGCATGCGTCTCGACATCGACGCGGTCGTCGTCCCGCAAGCCCAGCCGGCGCATGTCCGCCTCGTTCATCAGGATCACCATCCGCGTGCCGCTGACGCCCCGCAGCCGGTCGTCATAGCCGTAGATCGTGGTGTTGAACTGGTCGTTGGAGCGGACCGTCATTAGCTGCAGCACGTCCTGCGGCCGCGTGTCGATGTCGGGATTGACGTCGAAGCCTTCCGGCGTCTTGAAGTTCGCCTTGCCGGTGTCCGTCCGCCATTCGCGCTTGGCGGCGCCGATGTCGCGATGGAACCCGCCCGGCTGCCGGAAGCGCTGGTTGAAATACTTGAAGTCCGTCGGGTAGGCGCGCTCGATCGCGTCGCGCACCTTGGCATAGTCCGCCGTCCATTCGTCCCACGGCACGGTGGAGCGCCCCGGAACCGTTGCCTTGGCGAGTTCCGCGACGATCTTCGGCTCGGATAGCAGTTCCTTCGAGGCCGGCTCTCGCAGCCCGTTCGATGCGTGGATGCAGGCGGTCGAGTCCTCGACCGAGACGGTCTGCTCGGCGCCCGCCTGCAGGTCGCGCTCGATGCGGCCGAGGCAGGGCAGGATGTAGCTGATCTCGGAGGTCAGCAGGTGATTGCGGTTGAGCTTCGTCGCGATCTGGACGTTGAGCCGCATCTTCGGCCAGGCTTGCTCGACCAGCCGCGTCTCCGGCACGGCGCGCGAGAAATTGCCGCCGAGCGCCACGAACCCCTTCACCGATCCGTCGATAATCCCCTGGCAGGCCTCGACCGTGTCGAGCCCCTTCTCCTTCGGCACCGTGAAGCCGTAGAATTCCTCGAACTTCTCGACCGGGATCAGGTCGGGCTTTTCGGTGATGCCGACCGTGCGCTGGCCCTGCACGTTGGAATGGCCGCGGATCGGCGAGATGCCGGCGCCGGGCTTGCCGATATTGCCGCGCATCAGCAGGAGATTGACCAGCATCTGCACGTTCTCGATGCCGTGCCGGTGCTGGGTGAGGCCCATGCCGTAATTGGCGATGACCTTCTCGGCCTTGGAGTAGACCCGCGCGACATGCTCCAGGTCGTCCCGCGTCAGGCCCGAACAGCGCTCGATCTCGCCCCAGTCGGCGGCGCGCAGGAAGGCCTCGAAGCTTTCGAAGTCGTGGCAGTGCTCCTCGATGAAGGCCGTGTCGAGCACGCGCTTCTTGCCGGCGGTCTTCGCCGCGTCGTCGAGATCCAGCAGCGCCTTGCCGATGCCGGTCATCGCGGCGATGTCGCCGCCGCCGTTCAGCTGGAAATAGTCGCTCGACATCTTCACCCCCTCGTCGGAGCTCAGCATCTCGATCGGCGACTGCGGGTTCTTGAAGCGCATCAGCCCGCGTTCCGGCAGCGGGTTGAAGGTGATCACCGGCACGCCGCGCTTGCGGGCGTCATGCACCCAATGCAGCAGCCGCGGCGCGTTCGTCCCGGTGTTGTGGCCGAAGAAGAACATCATGTCGCACTGGTCGAAATCCTCGATCGTGACCGTGCCGACCGGCGAGCCGATCGATTCCGGCAGGCCGACCGAGGTCGATTCGTGGCACATGTTGGAGGAGTCGGGCAGGTTGTTGGACCCGTAGATGCGGGCGAACAGCTGCCACATGTGCGATGCCTCGAGCGAGGCGCGGCCGGAGACGTAGAAGACGACGGATTCCGGATCGAGCTGGTTCAGTTCGGCGCCGATCTCGCGGAAGGCGTCTTCCCACTTCACCGGCACGTACTGGTCGAGGCTGCGATCGTAACGCATCGGCGTCGTCAGCCGCCCCTGCTTCTCGAGCTCGTGGTCGGTCCAGTTCAGCAGCTCGCTGACCCGATGCCGCGCGAAGAACTCGCGGTCGCAGCGCTTCGGGGTGATCTCCCAGATCGTCGCCTTGGCGCCGTTCTCGCAATATTCGAAGGCGCGAGGATTGGCAGGCTTGGCCCAGGAGCAGGAGACGCAGGCATAGCCGTCCGGCTTGTTCTGCTTCTGCAGCGTCGTCCACAGCGTCGAGGCGAGCAGGCCCTCGCTCGCGGCATGGGTGACCAGGGACTTGACCGAACCCCAGCCCCCCGTCGGCTCGTCATAGGGCTCGATCGTCGGCTTGTCGGTGATCTCGCTGCGGTCCATGGCGAATGTCCCTTTCGATGTCAGTCCAAGCAGTACCGGCCCAACTGGCGTCGGAGCTCTCTTTCGCAACTCGGCAGGCGCGGGCGGGTTGCACCCGTCGCCCCGACGCGCCGGCCGCCGAGCTGCTACGGCGGGAGAAGCTCGGCGGTCCGGGCCGCCCGGGCGCTGGGATCACGCGCGCCTGACGCCATCGTGATCTAGCGCTCGACGCGCAGCCGCGTCCGCGTCGAGAGCAACGGCGCCAGCCGCAGCATGTCGGTCGGCGAAACCGCGACGCAGCCGGCCGTCGGCGGGTATCCGGGCCGCGCGATGTGCAGGAAGATCGCGCTGCCGAGACCCCGCCCCCGCCGCCGCATGTTCCAGTCGAGCACCACGACGAAATCGTACAGCCGGTCGTCGCGCGCCATGCTCTCCGCACTCGCCGGAAAAGGCAGTCGCACCGGGCGGTTGTAGGCGGCATGCGTCGGTGCGTCGCACCACCCGTCGCGGCCGCTGCGCGTGCGCCGCACCGCCAGCCGCGTCGCCGGCAGCGGCATGCGGCCGGGGCGGAACCAGGCCGACATGAGAGCCATCGTGGCAACCGGCGTCGCCCCGTCTCCCTCGCGTTTGCGCACCGTCGTGCCGGACCGGCCGAGCGCGCAGGGCAGCCGCAGATTGCCGGCCGAAACGATCCCGCGCTGCGGCGCGCCGGGTGCCCGCCGCACCACGATCGTGCGATTTCTTGCTCTCATCGGCGGCGATCCCCCTGACGAACGGCGAAGTCCGCCTATCTGCACTCACGATTTATTACAGGCGACCGGGCCCAACCATGGCTCCATCGCCGAGACAGGACCGGACGACGACACCGCATGAGCGCACGCAGCATTCTCATTGTCGATGACGACGACGATCTCCGGCAGACGCTGGCCGAGCAGCTGGCGCTGCACGAGGAGTTCACGGTTCTCCAGGAACCGAACGCCACCAAGGCGATCAACACCGCCCGCGCCGGCCTGATCGACCTCGTGGTCATGGATGTCGGCCTGCCCGACATGGATGGACGCGAGGCGGTCAAGGTCCTGCGCAAGAGCGGGTTCAAGTCGCCGATCATCATCCTCACCGCCCAGGACACCGATTCCGACACGATCCTCGGTCTGGAAGCCGGGGCCAACGATTACGTCACCAAGCCGTTCCGCTTCGCCGTGCTGCTCGCCCGCATCCGCGCGCAGCTGCGCCAGCACGAGCAGAGCGAGGACGCGACGTTCCAGGTCGGCCCCTACGTCTTCAAGCCCAGCCAGAAGCTGCTGGTCGACGACAAGGGCGGCAAGATCCGGCTGACCGAGAAGGAGACGGCGATCATCCGCTATCTCTACAGGGCGGACCGCCGGGTGATCACCCGCGACATCCTGTTGGAGGAGGTCTGGGGCTACAATTCCGGCGTCACCACCCATACGCTGGAGACCCACGTCTACCGGCTGCGCCAGAAGATCGAGCCGGATCCGTCCAATGCCCGGATCCTGGTGACCGAATCCGGCGGCTACAAGCTCGTTCCCTGACCCGGAAAGCGACCTCGGCCACGTGAGCGTCGGCGCGCGCGTGCCGACGCCGCCGCGCCGCCGGCCGTTGCGGTTATCTTCATTTTTAACGATCAGTGTGATCTGAGGCACCGTCCGCCTTTCGACGCTTGTTGCCGTCGACGGGCGGACGCTGCCGCCGGTTCGCCACGCCCTTGTCCGGGGCGCCGAGGCGGTCGCACGGGCGAGGAACGAGGGAACGGGTCGCAGACGAGATGAGCCTGGAAAGCGACATCGCCGTACTGCGGAAGGTCCGCCTTTTCGATGATCTGGAAACCGAGCAGCTGCGCCTTCTCGCCTTCGGCGCGGAGCATCGCCGGCTGCGCGCCGGCGAATTCGTCTACCGCGAGGCGGCGCGGGCCGATGCCGGCTTCGTCATCGCCAGCGGCAGCGTCGTCCTGACGCGCGGCCGTCCGGAGCGGGAAAAATTCATTGGCCTCTTCGGCCCCGGCGACCTGCTCGGCGAACTGGCGCTGCTCACGGAGACCGTGCGGCCGGCGAGCGCCCGGGCGGAAACCGACTGCGACCTGATCCGCATCGGCCGGCCGCTGTTTCGCCGGATGCTCGAGGAGTATCCGGAATTCGCCCTCGGCGTGCAGGCGAGGCTCCGCGAGGACCTCGCCGACATGACCCGCCGCATCGGCGATCTGGAAGGCCGCTTTCGCGACTAGTCGAGCGCGGCGGCCAGATTCTTCGGCCGATATTCGATGCTCTCGGTGTCGCCCTCGTCATTGAGCACCAGCTCGACCCTCTTTCCGAACCGGTGCGCTGCACTCGGGTGGATCGTCTCGTTGATCGGGGTCAGCCGCTTTCCCTTCGCATCGGTCGGCACGTAGGCACGCTCCAGAAAGCTGGTCCGGAACGACGCGCCGCCGATCTGCCGGATCGTCGGCGTCAGGCGGTCCTTGCGCGAGAGGTTGAAGCGCGATTCGTGCTGCGGCGCGTAAGGGTCGAGCAGCCCGGCGTCCGGCAGCAGCGGCTCGGCCGGCCGATCCTCGTCCTCCCACTGCAGGGCCAACCCGCACTGCTCGGCCTTCCCGGCCATCCAGGCGAGCGGGATGTCGGCGAGGCGGCGGTTGGCATAGCCGCCGCCGACGTCGGAATGCGCCCCGGCGAACCAGCACTGCTCGACGGTCGCTCCCGGCGGCGTGGCGCCGGTCCAGAGCGTCGGCACGAACTCGTCACGATATTCGTCGATGGCGAGCGCATGGAAGGCGTTGGCGACGATCCTCGAGGGCGTGGTGTCGTGAAACTCGTGCGAGGAATCGAGCTGCAGCCCGACGATGCTCTTGGGAATGCCGAGCGCGCCGACCGTGTCCCAGACCCCCACGAAGGTGATCTGCGGGTCGTGGTGGCAGTCGCTGCCGGAAGCGGCGCAGAAATCCTTGGAGGAGCGGGGCCCGACGCGGCGATAATAGGCCCAGGCGGCGGGCAGGTCGCCGAGCCGCTGGCGCTTCAGCAGGCCGGCGCTGGCGATGAAGCCGGCAAGGCTGCGGGCCGAGAAGGCGCCGCGCGAGAAGCCGAACAGGAAGATCTCGTCCGCCGCGACGTCCTTGTCGCCATCCCTGCGGGCCGGACGGTAGTTCTGCGCCAGGAACATGTAGGCCGAGCGGATATTGTCCTCGACGCCGGCCCCTGTCGCCCCCGCCAGCAGGCGCTCGATCTGCGTGCCGGTCGATCCGACGCCGCGCAGATAGAGGACGATCTGCTGCATGTCGCCGCTGTTGCCGCGCACGGCGCGCGCGATCCGCTGGACGTTGGTCGCGCTCCTGTCGCTCTCGTCGGCATTGTTCCAGGTGCCGTCGAAGCACACCACCAGACGCTTGCGCATGTGGCTCCTCCCGCCCCCGCCGCGCGTCGCGGCCGGTCGCCGAGGCTAGGACGGGACGCCCGATCCCGCAATCGCTTGCATCACACCGGCGCGTCGGCGAAGCGCGCTATCACCGGCACATGGTCCGATGGCCGGTCCCAGCTGCGGGCATCGCTGAGCACCTCGACGTTCTGCAGCTGCGGCGCGAGGTCGTGCGAGCCCCAGACATGGTCGAGCCTGCGGCCGCGATTGGAGACGGTCCAGTCGCGGTTGCGATAGCTCCACCAGGTGAAGAGCTGGCCCTCCGGCACATGCCGGCGCATCATGTCGGTCCAGTTGCCCTCGCCCTGCGCCCGCAGCAGGCCCTCGGTCTCGACCGGCGTGTGCGAGACCACCTTCAGCAGCTGCTTGTGCGACCAGACGTCGGCCTCGAGCGGCGCGATGTTCAGATCGCCGACGAGCAGCGCCGAGACGCCCGGCTCGGCCTCGGCGTTCATCAGCCGCAGTTCCTCGACGAAATCCAGCTTGTGGCGGAACTTCGGATTGATCGCCGGGTCCGGCTCGTCGCCGCCGGCCGGCACGTAGAGATTGTGGATGCGGATGCGGCGGTCGCCGGCGGCGAGCCGGGTCGACAGGTGGCGCGCGTCGCCGACGGCGCAGAAATCCTGGCGGACGATGTCCTCGAACGACAGCCGCGAGATCGTCGCGACGCCGTGATAGCCCTTCTGCCCGTGCAGGGCGATGTGGTCGTAGCCGAGCGCCCGGAACGCCTTCTCCGGGAACTGGTCGTTCGGGCACTTGGTCTCCTGCAGGCAGAGCACGTCCGGCGCGTGCTCGCGCAGCAGCCGCTCGACCAGCGGCAGGCGCAGCCGCACCGAGTTGATGTTCCAGGTGGCGATGGAGAAGGGCATTGGCAAAGTCCGGGTGAGGTTGCGCCCGGCTTATGGCCGCGCCGCCGATACCGCAACCCTTGCCGAGACCGCCCGCTGGCCGATGTCACCGCCGGCAGCGTGCGCGGGAGGCGACAGGACATGTTCGAGGGCTTCGAGGAAAACACCATCCCCGGCGAAGGCGCCGACATCTTCGTGCGCAGTGCCGGCTCCGGCCCGCCCCTCCTCCTCTTGCACGGCTACCCGCAGACCGGCGCCATGTGGGCCGGCATCGCGCCGCGGCTCGCCGAGCGGTTCAGCGTCGTCGTCCCGGATCTGCGCGGCTACGGCCGTTCGTCGGCGCCGCCGAACACGCCGGACAATCTGGCCTATTCCAAGCGGACGATGGGCCGCGACGTCGCGGCGGTGATGACGGCGCTCGGCCATCCGCGCTTCCACGTCGCCGGCCACGACCGCGGCGGCCGCGTCGCCTACCGGATGGCGCTCGACATGCCGGAGCGCATCGACCGGTTGGCGGTGCTGGACATCGTGCCGGTGGTCGAGGTGTGGGAGCGGATGGACGCTGCCGCCGCGATGAAGGTCTATCACTGGCTGTTCTTCGCCCAGCCGGCGCCGATCCCCGAGACGCTGATCGGGGGAGACCCGGTGCTGTTCCTCGAACACACGATCGCCAGCTGGACCAAGGCGAAGACGCTGGAAGGCTTCGATGCCGCGGCGCTGGACGAATACCACCGCGCCTTCGCCCGCCCCGCCTATGTCGCCGCAAGCTGCAACGACTACCGGGCCGGCGCGACGATCGACTGGCAGCTCGACCGGGAAGACCGGGACGCCGGCCGCCGCATCGCCGCGCCGACATTGGTGCTGTGGGGTGCCGCCGGCATTCCCGGCGAAGGCCACGACCCGCTGGACGTGTGGGGACCGTGGTGCGACCGGCTCGAAGGACACGCCATCGACGCCGGCCATTTCATCGCCGAGGAGGCGCCGGAGGCAACGCTCCGGTCACTGCTCGCCTTCTTCAGGGCCTGAGCGTCAGTTGCCGGTCTGGCCCTGGCTGATCGCTGTATAGGGGATCTTGAAGGCCGAGGCCTCGAACCGGCCGCCCTGCTGGACGTCGTAGATCATCACCGACGTGTCCTTGCCCTGCTGGTCGCGGATCGTCCACTGCTTGAGCTCGTAGGTCTTGGGGTCGAACATCATGGTGATGCGCGAGGTCCCGAACACCGACTTGTCGCCCATGACGATCGTCGTGAGGTCCGGCTCTTCCTTGACGCTCTGGATGTTCGCCGCCGACAGGTCGATGCGCTGGTCGAGCAGCAGCTTCAGCGGCGTCTTCGACAGCGGATAGAGGTCCCAGGTGTTGAGCTTGCTGTTGTTGATCGCGACGTTCGACCCGTCGGCGATCACCCGCAGCGGGGTCGAGGAATAGTCGAACCGCACCTTGCCCGGCCGCTCGATGAAGAACTTGCCCTCGGTCTGCCGGCCGTTCGGATCGAACTGGATGAAGGAGCCGTGCATCGACTGGACGCTGGAGAAGTGATCGGCGATCCGCTGCGCGGCCGCGCTGGACTGCGCCGCGACGGGAGTCCCGCTCATCGGCAGCAGCGTCGCGACGGCGACGAAGGCGGCGGTGAGGACGGCGCCGAGACGGCGTCCGTGGCGGGGAAAAATGCTGGTAATGGCCATGATGGTCGAGGCTTCCCTTTCGAAGTCGCCCTTGCGTCGCCGCGGCCCGAGAGGCCGTGGCTTTCCGTTTATGTCGGGATGTGACCATGGCCGCGCAATGGGGCGCGCGGATGGCGGCAGGCCCTACATCCGGTCGTCTTCGGTCGGCACCAGGATCTCGCGCTTGCCGGCATGGTTGGCCGGACCGACGATACCCTCCTTCTCCATCCGCTCGATGATCGAGGCGGCGCGGTTGTAGCCGATCGACAGCCGCCGCTGGACGTAGGAGGTCGAGGCCTTGCCGTCGCGCAGCACCACCGCCACGGCCTGGTCGTAGAGGTCGGCACCCTCGTCGACGTCGCCGCCCGCGGCACCGCTGCCGGAAGCGCCGCCCGTGGCCCCGCCGTCCTCGTCGTCGTCCTCGAGGATCGCGTCGAGATAGTCCGGCACACCCTGCGCCTTCAGGTGCCGGACGATGTCCTCGACCTCGGCGTCGTCGACGAACGGGCCGTGGACGCGCTGGATACGGCCGCCGCCGGCCATGAACAGCATGTCGCCCATGCCGAGCAGCTGCTCGGCGCCCTGCTCCTGCAGGATCGTGCGCGAGTCTATCTTGGAGGTCACCTGGAAGGAGATGCGGGTCGGGAAGTTCGCCTTGATCGTGCCGGTGATGACGTCGACCGAGGGGCGCTGCGTCGCCATGATGACGTGGATGCCGGCGGCGCGGGCCATCTGGGCGAGGCGCTGCACCGTGCCCTCGATGTCCTTGCCGGCGACCATCATCAGGTCGGCCATTTCGTCGATGATCACCACGATGAACGGCAGCGGCTCGAGATCGAACTCCTCGGTCTCGAAGATCGGCTCGCCGCTCTCGCGGTCGAAGCCGGTCTGCACCGTCCGGGAGATCGTCTCGCCCTTCTCCAGCGCCTGGCGGACCCGCGTGTTGAAGCCGTCGATGTTGCGCACGCCCACCTTCGACATCTTGCGGTAGCGGTCCTCCATCTCCTTGACCGTCCACTTCAGCGCGACGACCGCCTTCTTCGGATCGGTGACGACCGGCGCAAGCAGATGCGGGATGCCGTCATAGACGGAGAGTTCCAGCATCTTCGGGTCGATCATGATCATCCGGCATTCCGCCGGCGTCAGCCGGTAGAGCAGCGACAGGATCATCGTGTTGATCGACACCGACTTGCCCGAGCCGGTGGTGCCGGCGACGAGCAGATGCGGCATCTTGGCGAGGTCGGCGATCACCGGTTCGCCGCCGATCGTCTTGCCGAGCGCCAGCGCCAGCCGGCTCTTGTTCTGGATGAAGCTTTCCGAGGCGATCATCTCGCGGAAATACACCGTCTCGCGCCGCTGGTTCGGCAGCTCGATGCCGATGGCGTTCTTGCCGGGGATGACTGCGACGCGCGCCGCGATGGCGCTCATCGAGCGGGCGATGTCGTCGGCCAGGCCGATCACCCGGCTCGACTTGATGCCGGGCGCCGGCTCCAGCTCGTAGAGCGTGACGACCGGGCCGGGCCGCACTTCGATGATCTCGCCCTTGACGCCGAAATCTTCCAGCACGCCCTCGAGCAGCCGGGCATTCTCCTGCAGCACCTCCGGCGACAGCGAGGAATCGCGGCTGCGCGGCTTGGGCGGGGTCAGGAAATCCACCGACGGCAGCACGAAGGGCGCCGCCTCGCCCCGCCCCGCGGCAGGCTGCAGCGCGAGAGCCCGGCCGGAGCCGCCGCGCAGCTTGCGCTGTTCGGCGGTCACCGTCGCCTGCGGCACGACGCGTGCGGCGGCTTCCGCCGGCCGGGGAGCCGGTTCGCGCGCCGGTGCGCCGGCGCGGGCCGCAACGGCACCCGCCGGGGCCTGTCCGGCCGGCGCCTCGGCCTTGCGACGGCCCGGGAAGGCGACGATGTTGCCGGCCAGCAGGCCGCGCCAGCCGCCCTGCTCCTCGGCGATCGGCGCCGCATTCGGCGACACCCGGTCGCCGGGTCCGATCACGAAGGCGTCGTCGTCGATGTCGGGGGCGGCGCCCATGTCGGCGTCGGCCTCGTCCCACGGCATGTCGAGGTCGTTCTCCGCCGCGGCCCCGGCATGGGCCGGCGCAGCGTCGTCGTCATCCATCGGATCGTAATAGTCGCCGTCCCTTGCCTCCGGCACCGAGACGCGGATCTCGCGCTGCGCGGCGCGCGGCAGCGGGGCCGGCAGCGGCGCGTCGAGATCGTCCTCGTCCTGCCAGTCGTCGAAGCGGTCGCCGAATTCGCGCGGGGCCTTCGCGGCTCGGCGCGCCTCCAGCCGGCGGCCGATCGCCGAGCGGGCCGAATAGGCGGTATGCGCGAGCGCCCCGAAGACGAGCGCGAAGCGGCTCTCGCCGGCATCCTCGTCGTCGGCGTCGTCCTGCGGGGCGGACCGGCGGCCGGCCTGCACGGGAGCCGGACCGCGACGGTCGATCAGCCCGGCGCCGTTGAGAAACAGCCAGCCTGCCGGCCCGGCCATCATCAGCGCCAGCACGACGGCCAGGAACCCTTCCGGAAACGCCCCGGTCGCCAGCGCCGGGAACTTCAGCACGATGTCGCCGGCAACGCCGCCGAGGCCGATCGGCAGAGGCCAGCCTTCGGGCGCCGGCAGGCAGCCGACGGCGGCCGCCGCCAGCACGATTCCCGCCACGCCGTACCAGGCGCGGCGCCAGATGTGGTCGATGCGCCGGCCCGACAGCAGGATCAGGCCCCAGATCGCCGGCAGCGCCACCAGCAGCGCCGCGGCGAGCCCGAAGACCTGCATGGCGAGGTCGGCGACGATGGCGCCGGAGGGGCCCGCCCAGTTTTCGACCATGTTCTGGTTCGACTGGCTGAGCGAGGGATCGGTGACCGTCCAGGTGGCGCAGGCAACGCCCAGATAAGCCGCGAGGCCGAGCAGGCCGGCCGCCCCCGCGATCTCCCCCTGCCGCCGGATGAAGGAGGTTTCCCCCTCGCGCGTCGCCGTCTGTGCCATCGCCATCGCCCTGTCTCGACTCCTCGGACCCTGCCCCGCCGGGCTAGTCCGCTGCTTGCGGCGAGACTAGGAGGGCGAGGTTAAGACCCGCTTAAGCTTAAGAGGGCCTTACGGATGCGCCGGGCGGGAAAGGACCGCGAGGAAGCGGCGGCCGCGTCGCCTCGGTCGGCACCGAAACGCGAAAGGGACGGGCGATCGCTCGCCCGTCCCTCTGCTTCAGTTCGACGCTCTGACGGATCAGGCGTGGTAGGCGGCCTCGCCGTGATAGCTGAGGTCGAGCCCTTCGCGCTCCTGCTCGGGGGTGGGACGCAGGCCGACGATGAGGTCGACCAGCTTGAACAGGATCGCCGAGATGACTCCGCACCACACGATGGTCACCACCACGGCCCAGATCTGCGTCGTGGTCTGGCCGACGATGGAGAAGTCCTCCGCGCCGGTGCCGCCGAGCCACGGCGCGGTGAAGATGCCGGTGCCGACCGCCCCGACGATGCCGCCGATGCCGTGGATGCCGAACACGTCGAGGCTGTCGTCGTAGCCGAACTTGTTCTTCACCACCGACACGAAGAAGTAGCAGCAGCCGCTGGCCAGCGCGCCGAGGACGATCGCCCCGACAGGACCGATCGTGCCGCAGGCCGGGGTGACGGCGACGAGCCCTGCGACCATGCCGGACGCCGCGCCGAGCATCGAGGCCTTGCCGCGCGTCGCCGTCTCGATGAGGCACCACGCGACCAGCGCGCCCGCCGTGGCGGTGAAGGTGTTCAGCATCGCCAGCACCGCGCCGCCGGTTGCCTCGAGGTTGGACCCGGCATTGAAGCCGAACCAGCCGACCCACAGGATCGAGGCGCCGACCATGGTCAGCGTCATCGAATGCGGGGCCATGTTGTCGCGCCCGAGCCCGGTGCGCTTGCCGACGAACAGGCAGCCGACCAGCGCCGCGATGCCGGCATTGATGTGGACGACGGTGCCGCCGGCGAAATCCAGGGCGCCCCAGTTGAAGATCAGGCCCGAGCCGTCCCACACCATGTGCGCGATGGGAAAGTAGACGAAGGTCACCCAGAGGACGGTGAACAGCACCACCGCCGAGAAGCGGATCCGCTCGGCGAAGGCGCCGACGATCAGCGCCGGGGTGATCACCGCGAAGGTCATCTGGAAGGCGATGAACAGATATTCCGGAATGGCGACGCCGTCGCTGAAGGTCGCGGAGGTGGAGTCCACCGTCACGCCGGCGAGGAACAGCTTGCCGAGCCCGCCCCAGTACGGGCTGGTGCCGCCGCCGAAGGCGAAGGAGTAGCCCCAGAGCACCCAGACGATCATCACCACGCCGGTGATGACGGTGCACTGCATCAGCACCGACAGCATGTTCTTGGCCCGCACCAGGCCGCCATAGAACAGCGCGAGGCCCGGCATGGTCATGAACAGCACGAGCAGCGTCGCGGTCATCATCCAGGCGACGTCGCCCTTTTCGACGATGGAGACGGCTTCCGCGGCCGGGGCGGCGGCGGTGGCGGCCGCATCCTGCGCGAAGGCCGGTCCGGCAGTGGCGGCAAGGGCCGCGGCGGCTCCCAGCCAGGCGCCGGCGGCGGCCACGCGCCGAAGCGATTGAAGTGATCTCGACATGAGTTGCAACTTTCCAACAGAGTCCGGATGGCGCGCTTGCCCGGGAGCATCCGCTGCGTCCCGTGGGTCAGCAATCAAGACCCGTGCCAGATCGCGCGGTGCTGGCGCCGTGGTCCGGGTGACTGCGATATCGGGTAACCGCGACGCGCCCGCGCACGTCAGGCCTGCCGCTCGCGGCGGCAGGCTGCCCGCCGCCTGGGCATTCGCAGGCTGGGCCGGCGCGGTCATGGTGGCCGGTGTATTTCCGCTGGTCATGTGATGTCCTGCCCCCGCTCTCAAAGTGCGTTCACGTCGATCTCGCCGGTGCGGATGCGCACGGCGGAATCGATGCTGAAGACGAAGATCTTGCCGTCGCCGATCTGGCCGGTCTTGGCCGCGACCTGAATCGCATCGACGGCGCGATCGACCATGTCGACCGGCACCGCGACCTCGATCTTCAGCTTCGGCAGGAAGCTGACGGCGTATTCGGTGCCGCGGTAGATCTCGGTGTGCCCCTTCTGCCGTCCGTAACCCTTCACCTCGGTCACGGTGAGACCCTGAATGCCGACGCTCGTCAGCGCCTCGCGGACCTCGTCAAGCTTGAATGGCTTGATGATCGCCATCACGATTTTCATGTTCACCTCGCAGCTTTGACGGCCGCCGTGGCACGGCCGCCGAGTTGAGCCAACCGCGGGATGGGGCGGAACGCCCGCACGGTGACTGACTCCAGGTAAACAAGGCGCGTGCCAAACGGCGCCGCGTCGCCGGCAGCGACGCCAAATCGGTGAATCCCGGTGAAAAAGCGGTCGCTGCCCGCGAATGAGGCAGGCGTCGGCCGCTCGCCAAATCATCAGATGTGCAATTTTTGCCTAATACTTAGGCAGTCTGCGCACGCCGTGGACGGATCAGGCCTTCCTGCGCGACCGAGGCCACCAGCGTGCCATCCAGCGCGAAGAGCGACCCGCGGGTCAGCCCGCGCGCGCCGGAGGAGGACGGGCTGTCCTGCGAATAGAGCATCCACTCGGACGCCCGCACCGGGCGGTGGAACCACATCGCATGGTCGAGGCTCGCCGCCTGGACCTTGTCGCTGAACACCGACAGGCCGTGCGCGAACAACGCGGTGTCCAGCAGCGTCATGTCCGAGAGGTAGGCGAGCACCGCGGTGTTGAGGTCGCGGTCGTCGCCGATCTCGCCGGAACAGCGGACCCAGACCTGCTGGAACGGCTCGAGCTTGTCGGTGCTGAGATAGTGGTCGAACGACACCGGCCGGAACTCGATCGGCCGCGGCCGTTGCCAGTAGCGCCGCACCGGCTCCGGCGCGTGCTTGAGGATCGTGTCGGTGATCGCCTGGCCGTGCGGCAGATCGTCCGGCCGGGGCACGTCCGGCATCGGCGCCTGGTGGTCGAAACCGGGCTCGTCCTTCTGGAACGAGGCCGACAGCGAGAAGATCGCGTGGCCGTGCTGGATCGCCACGACGCGGCGGGTGGTGAAGGAGCCGCCGTCGCGGATCCGGTCGACGTCATAGATGATCGGCGCGGCCGGATCGCCCGGCCGCATGAAATAGGAGTGCAGGGAGTGGCAGTGCCGCTCCGCCGGCACGGTGCGCTGCGCCGCGACCAGCGCCTGGGCGATCACCTGGCCGCCGAAGACGCGCTGCCAGGTCTGGTCGGGACTGGTGCCGCGGAAGAGGTTTTCCTCGAGCCGTTCGAGGTCGAGCGTCGCCAGGAGCTTTCCAACGGCCATCGTCATACTAGTCTACTCCGCGGTTGCGGGGGCCGTCGCCCCCGCTTACCTGCGGCGTTGCACCAGGGGCACGGGATCGTCAACCCGTCGGCGCCGGGCGGCATGACCGCGCGCGAAGGAGAATGGCATGAGCGACACGATCGACGGACACGGGGGCGAGCGCGCCGACATCGTCATAGCCGGCGCCGGCTATGTCGGTCTGACCACCGCGGTGGCGATCGCCGACGCCGCGCCGCATCTGTCGATCGTCGTCGTCGACGCCGCGCCTGAGGGCGTCTGGCGCAAGGACGAGCGCGCTTCCGCCGTCGCCGCGGCGGCGATCCGCATGCTCGAGCGCCTGCAGATCTGGGACGAGGTGCGCGACGAGGCGCAGCCGATCACCGAGATGATCGTCACCGATTCCCGCACCTCCGACCCGGTGCGGCCGGTCTTCCTCACCTTCGGAGGCGAAGCCAAGCCGGGCGAGCCCTTCGCCCACATGCTGCCGAACGTCGCGTTGAACGAAGCGCTGCGCAAACGCGCCGAGACGCTCGGCATCAGGATCCGCCAGTCGGTCGCGGTGTCGGGCATCGAGCCCGGCCTGGCGTCGATCGCCGTCCGCCTCGCCGACGGCGGCAGGATCGACGCGCGGTTGCTCGTCGCCTGCGACGGCGTGCGCTCGAAGATCCGCGACATGGCCGGCATCCGCACCGTCCACTGGGACTACGGCCAGTCCGGCATCGTCGCGACCGTCAGGCACGAGCGCCCGCACGAGGGACGCGCCGAGGAGCATTTCCTGCCCTCCGGCCCGTTCGCCATCCTGCCGCTCAAGGGCAACCGCTCGTCGCTGGTCTGGACCGAGCCGACCCGTGAGGCCGAACGGCTGGTCGCTTCCGACGACCTCCTGTTCGAGATGGAGCTCGAGCGGCGCTTCGGCCACAAGCTTGGGGCGCTGACCGTCGAAGGCGGGCGCCGCGCCTTCCCGCTCGGGCTGACGCTCGCGCGCGACTTCGTCCGCCCGCGCATCGCGCTCGCCGGCGACGCCGCGCACGGCATCCATCCGATCGCCGGCCAGGGACTCAATCTCGGCTTCAAGGACGCCGCGGCCCTCGCCCAGACCGTCGTCGAGGCCGACCGCCTCGGGCTCGACATCGGCGCGCTCGACGTGCTGGAGACCTACCAGCGCTGGCGCCGCTTCGACACGCTGCAGATGGGCATCACCACCGACGTGCTGAACCGGCTGTTCTCCAACGACAGCCGGCTGTTGCGCGCCGCCCGCTCCTTCGGCCTGTCGCTGGTCGACCGCGCCCCGCCGCTGAAGCAGTTCTTCATCGGCCAGGCCGCCGGCCTGACGCGCGGACCCTCGCCGCGCCTGCTGCAGGGCGAGCCGATCTGAGGGTATTCGGTGCCGGGAAACGGAATCGGTCGCCGCTCCCCCTTATGGCAGCAAATTCTTTCCCCTTGGCGGGATACAAGGCAATCCCCGCCGCCGCCGTCGCAAGCGATTGCGCCTATCTAAGAGCCTCGGCGTGACGCCCGATCGGGCGTGGCGCTCAGCACCTATTGGGATCAGCACGGGAGAACGCCAATGGCAGCCGAACACCGGGCCGGATCGAAGGTCAGGGGCGATACCCTTCCGGCGATCCTGATGGCGAACCACCTTCTCGACGGCGACGTCGTGTTCCTCGCGGAGTCCGGCTGGACTCTCGACCCGTCCGCCGCGCGCATTGCCTTCGACGCCGATAGCGCCGCGACGATGGAGGCGGAGGGCAAGGCCGCCTTCGCCGCCAATCTGGTGGTCGACCCGTATCTGGTGCCGGTCGACCTGACGAGTACCGGCCTGCCGCGCGCCCGGCATTTCCGCGACGCCATGCGGCAGAAGGGCCCGTCCATTCACCCCGACATGGGCAAGCAGGCCGAGTTCGCCACGCCGGCCTGAGGCGCTTGCGGCGGTTTCCCGCCGCAGCAGCCCGGATGATTTGACCGGCGGCATGATCCCGCTTTTCGGACCGAGACGACAGGAGTTTCCATGTACCGCTACGACGAGTTCGACGAGCGCTTCGTGCGCGATCGGGTCGCCGAGTTCCGCAGCCAGGTGGAACGCCGGCTCGATGGCTCTCTGTCCGACGACGAGTTCAAGCCGCTGCGGCTGAAGAACGGCCTGTATCTGCAGCTGCACGCCTACATGCTGCGCATCGCGGTGCCCTACGGCACGCTGAGCTCGCGGCAGCTGCGGCAGCTGGCGGTCATCGCCGATACCTACGACAAGGGCTACGGCCACTTCACCACGCGCCAGAACCTGCAGTTCAACTGGCCGAAGCTGCGCGACGTGCCGGCGATCCTCGACCTGCTGGCCGACGTCGAGATGCATTGCATCCAGACTTCCGGCAACTGCATCCGCAACGTCACCGCCGACCAGTTCGCTGGCGTCGCCGCCGACGAGGTCGAGGACCCGCGCCCGACCGCCGAGCTGATCCGCCAGTGGTCGAGCCTGCACCCGGAATTCGTCTGGCTGCCGCGCAAGTTCAAGATCGCCGTCACCGGCGCCGAGCACGACCGCGCGGCGATCATGGTCCACGACATCGGCCTGAAGGTGAAGCGGCATCCGGCGACCGGCGAGGTCGGCTACGAGATCGTCGTCGGCGGCGGGCTCGGGCGCACGCCGATGATCGGCAAGATCGTCCGCGACTTCCTGCCCAAGCACGAGCTGCTCGCCTATCTCGAGGCGGTGATGCGCGTCTACAATTCGGAAGGACGGCGCGACAACAAGTACAAGGCGCGGGTGAAGATCCTCGTCCACGAGACCGGCGAGGACGAGTTCCGCCGCCGCGTCGAGGAGGAATACGCCAAGCTCGACGGGCCGACGATCAACGCCCCGCAGGAAGAGCTGGAGCGGATCGCCGCCTATTTCGCGCCGCCGGCCTATGACGCGCTGCCCGAGGCCTCGCCGGCTCTCGACGCGGCGCGCCGGGCCGATGCCGCCCTCGACCGCTTCGTCGAGCAGAACGGCTTTGCCCACAAGCAGCCGGGCTACATCGCCCTCACCGTCTCGCTGAAGCCGGTCGGCGGCGTGCCCGGCGACATGAGCGCCGAGCAGATGCGGGTCTTCGCCGACATCGCCGAGCGCTGGTCGTTCGGCGAGCTGCGGGTAACGCATGCCCAGAACCTCGTGCTGCCGCATGTCCGCAAGGACGACGTGCCGGAAGTCTTCGCGGTGCTGCAGGCGGCAGGTCTGGCAACGGCCAATGCCGGCCTCGTCACCGACATCATCGCCTGCCCGGGGCTCGACTACTGCGCGCTCGCCACCGCCAAGTCGATCCCGATCGCCCAGGCGATCGCCACGACCTTCGCCGACGAGGCGCGACAGAAGGACATCGGCCCGCTGCCGATCAAGATCTCCGGCTGCATCAACGCCTGCGGCCACCACCATGTCGGCGCCATCGGCATTCTCGGGCTCGAGAAGGCCGGCAAGGAGAACTACCAGATCACCGTCGGCGGCGACGCAACCGAACGGGCGGCGCTCGGCGAGCGCCTCGGCCCCGGCATCGACGCGGAGGACGTGCCGGGCGCCATCGAGACCATCGTCGACGTCTATCTCGGCCAGCGGGCGCCGGGGGAGGAATTCCTCGACACCGTCCGCCGCGCCGGGATCGAACCTTTCAAGGCAGGCTTTGCGGATTACATTGCCGCACGCCAGGCCGTCCGGGAGCCGGCCGAATGACCGTCATCACCGCATCCGGCGACAAACCCGACGATTACGTGCGGATCGACTCCGCCGAGGCTGCCGCCGCCGTGGAAGCGCCTGTGCTGGTGCCGCTGGCGCTCGCCGGCGCGGTGCTGGCCGCGGGCAGCAACCGCCGCTTCGGCCTGTCGGTGCCCAACAGCGCCCCGGTGGAGGAGATCGTGCCCTTCTTCGGTGCCGTCGACCTGATCGCCGTCGAGTTCCCGTCCTTCTCCGACGGGCGCGGCCTGTCGCTGGCCAAGCGCCTGCGGCGCGCCGGCTTCGCCGGCACGTTGCGTGCGTCCGGCCCGCTGATCGCCGACCAGTTCGCCGACGCGCTGGCCTGCGGCTTCGACGAGGTCGAGCTGCCGCAGACCATGGCCAACCGCCAGCCGGTGCAGCAGTGGATGGCGGCGAAGGACGCCATCAGCGCCCGCTACCAGAGCGGTTACGAAACGGCCGAGGCCAGCATCCTCCAGCAGCGCCTCGCGGCCCGGAAAGGCTGATGCGATGTCGGAGAGACTGAGGGAACTTGCCTCCGCGTTCAACGCCAGCTTCGCGTCGATGACGCCGCTCGAGCGGCTGGAGGCGATGGCCAAACACGTGCCCGGCCCGGTGGTGTTCACCACCAGCCTCGGCATCGAGGACCAGATGATCACCCATCTGATCTTCGCCAACGACCTGCCGATCGCGGTGAAGACGCTGGATACCGGCCGGCTGTTTCCCGAGACCTACGCGCTCTGGCGCGAGACCGAGGAAAAATACGGCCACCGCATCCGCGCCATGTATCCGCGCGGCGAGGCGCTAGAGGAACTTGTCAACGACCAGGGTATCGACGGCTTCTACTACGCGCCGGAGTTCCGCAAGAACTGCTGCGGCGTGCGCAAGGTCGAGCCGCTCGGCCGGGCGCTCGCCGGCGCTTCGGGCTGGATCACCGGCCTGCGCCGCGACCAGTCGGCCAACCGCGCCGACATGGATTTCGTCGGCTTCGACGGCGCCCGCGGGCTGGTCAAGGCCAACCCGATCTTCGACTGGTCGCGCGACGCGATCGTCCGTTTCACCGAGGCGAACGGCGTCCCGGTCAACACGCTGCACGCAAAGAACTTCCTGTCGATCGGCTGCGCGCCCTGCACGCGGGCCCTGCTGCCCGGCGAGCCGGAGCGGGCGGGCCGCTGGTGGTGGGAGGAAGAGACCAAGCGCGAATGCGGCCTGCATGTCGACGATGCCGGTCGGCCGGTGCGCGCCGACAACCACCGCCCCGCCGAGGGCGACGCTGCCTTTGAAAGACTGCCGCAATGAAGCCCATGACCCATCTGCAGCGGCTCGAGGCCGAATCGATCTTCATCCTGCGCGAGGTGGCGGCGACCGCCGACAACCCGGTGATGCTCTATTCGATCGGCAAGGATTCCGCCGTGATGCTGCATCTGGCGATGAAGGCGTTTGCCCCCGGCAAGCCGCCCTTCCCGCTGCTGCACGTCGACACGACCTGGAAGTTCCGCGAGATGATCGCCTTCCGCGACCAGCGCGCCAAGGATCTCGGGCTCGACCTCATCGTCCACACCAACGAGGAGGGCGTGCGCGCCGGCATCAATCCGTTCGATTCCGGCTCCAGAGTCCATACCGACGTGATGAAGACCGAGGCGCTGAAGCAGGCGCTCGACAAGTATCGGTTCGACGCCGCCTTCGGCGGCGCGCGGCGCGACGAGGAGAAGAGCCGCGCCAAGGAGCGCATCTTCTCGCTGCGCACGCCGGAGCATCGCTGGGACGCCAAGAACCAGCGGCCGGAGCCCTGGCGCCTGTTCAACACCCGCAAGAAGAAGGGCGAGAGCTTCCGCGTCTTCCCGCTGTCCAACTGGACCGAGCAGGACGTGTGGGACTACATCGCCATCGAGAACATCCCCGTCGTGCCGCTGTATTTCGCCGCGCCGCGCCCGATCGTGCGGCGTGACGGCGCGCTGATCATGCGCGACGACGAGCGCATGAAGCTCAAGCCCGGCGAGACGGTCGAGACCATGATGGTGCGCTTCCGGACGCTCGGCTGCTATCCGCTGACCGGCGCGGTGGAGTCCTCCGCGGCAAGCCTTGAAGACATCATTGCCGAAATGCGCGGCTCGCGCACCTCCGAGCGCCAGGGACGGGTCATCGACCAGGATTCCGGCGCCTCGATGGAAGAGAAGAAGCAGGAAGGCTATTTCTGATGACCGGCGCCCTGCCCAGGAAGCGTGACCTCGAGACGCTCGAGACCGTCGACGCATCGCTCGCCCCGATCGCCAACCCGGCCGTCATCGCCGAGGACGAGCGCTTCGCCGGTCCCGCACCGGACGAGGACTTTTCGGACGATCCCCTCGCCGGCCCGCTGGCTCCCGCCGCGTCGCTGCTGCGCTTCATCACCTGCGGCTCGGTCGACGACGGCAAGTCGACGCTGATCGGCCGGCTGCTCTACGAGACCAACGCCGTCTTCGACGACCAGCTGGAGACGCTGAAGCGCGATTCGAAGAAGTTCGGCACCACCGGCGCCGATCTCGATTTCGCGCTGCTCGTCGACGGCTTGTCGGCCGAGCGCGAGCAGGGCATCACCATCGACGTCGCCTATCGCTACTTCTCGACCGGCAACCGCGCCTTCATCATCGCCGACACGCCCGGCCACGAGCAGTACACCCGCAACATGGCGACCGGCGCCAGCCAGGCGGAGCTCGCGGTGATCCTCGTCGACGCGCGCAAGGGCATCCTGCCGCAGACGCGGCGGCACTCCTTCATCACCTCGCTGGTCGGCATCAAGAGCGTCGTCGTCGCCATCAACAAGATGGATCTCGTCGACTTCTCGGAGGATCGCTTCGAGGCGATCAAGCGTGACTACGAAGAGATTTTGCCCTCCTTCGGCTTCACCGACGTCGCCTTCATCCCGGTCTCGGCCAAGAATGGCGACAATGTCGCGGTGCCCTCGCCGAACATGGCCTGGTACCGCGGCCGCACGCTGCTCGCCCATCTCGAAGCCGTCGAGCCGCCGACCTTCGCGCCGTCCGAGGCGGCCTTCCGGCTGCCGGTGCAGTGGGTCAACCGGCCGCATCTGGACTTCCGCGGCTTTGCCGGCACGATCGTCGGCGGCGAGGTCAGGGCCGGCGACGCCGTCAAGGTCATGCCGGGCGGGCGGGCGAGCCGCGTGCAGGCGGTCCACGGCCCGGATGGCATCGTCGAGTCGGCCGGGGCCGGCGAGGCGGTGACGCTGACGCTCGCCGACGAGGTCGACGTGTCGCGCGGCGACGTCATCGTCGCAGCCGCCGACAAGGTCGCGGTGGCGAGCAAGCTGCAGGCCGAGATTCTCTGGATGGCGGAACGGCCGCTGATCGCCGGCGGCCGCTTTGTCGCGAGACTCGGGGCGGCGACGACGCCGGCCATCGTGCGCGGCCTCGATGCCGCGATCGACATCCACTCCTTCGAGGCGCGGCCGACCAGCGCGCTGATCATGAACGAGATCGGCCGGGTGACCATCGCCTTCGACCGGCCGCCGGTGGCGACCACCTACGAGGCGAACCGCGAGCTCGGCTCCTTCATCCTGATCGACCAGCTGACCAACGAGACGGTGGCGCTCGGCGTCGTTACCGCCCTCGGCGCCGCAGCTCCCCGGCCGGTGGCAGCCGCCGAACCAGAGGGCGCGCCGGCCAGGCTGCAGGCGCTGTGGCTCGGCCAGGCCGGCGATGCCGAGCCGGCGCTCCGGCGCAGCGTGCTGCTCTATCGGGCCGCGGCGGCGCTGCTGGTCGGATTCCTCGCCTTCCTGTTCGGGCTGGGCCTGTTGCCGGCGCTGGGCCTGGCGCTGCTGGACCTGGCGCTCCGGCCCTTCGTCGCCGCGGCCTTCGGCGCCGACGCCGTTCCGCCGCCGGGCGAGCGTGCCGACCCGACGACGGTCGGCGACGGCGCCGGCATTTGACCGGCCGGCTGGCCGGCGGTTGCGGGGCGGCCGCCCCTGCGCCGCGCGCGCGGCTGCGGCACATGCGCGGGGCAAGGATCCGGCTTTCGGTGGCGGAGGGATTGCTGCTGGCGGCATCGCTGGCGACCTGCCTGGCGCTCACCGCCGGGCTCCTCGGCTGACGGCGGCGAACACCCGAGCGTGGCGGCGCCGTGGGGACGATGCGGCAGGCTGCAGCAAAATCGCCCCGGAATGAGCGCGGTGCGACCCCATTCGGGCCGCGTTGCGCCGTCAGCCTCGGACCCATTGGCGAAGCCGCCGCTCGGGCGGCCTCAGATGAATCCGGAGACCGACATGAAGACCACGATTTTCGCCGCCGGGCTGCTCGCCCTCGGCACCGTCGCCGCGGCGGCCCAGAGCGCGCCGCCCGAGATGGGCGCGCCGCAGCCCACCCCCACCTGCGCCGAGGCGCTGCCGCAGATCCAGTCGCTGATCGACCAGGCCGGTGCGGCCGGGCTCGACACCACGTCGGCCGCCGAACATGTGGCGAAGGCCGAGACCGCCCGTGGCGCCAATGACGAGAATGCCTGCATCCAGAGCCTCGTTCTGGCCCAGAACGACGTGCTGGCCAAGGCGAGGGAAGCCACCGCCGCGCAGGGCAACGCCCCGGCGGCCCCGCCAGCGCAGTGACGTCGCTAACGATGCATTAAGATGAAGGGCCGGGCCGCAGCGTCCGGCCCTTTTGCGTCGGGCGTGCGCCGACGTCGCCGCTCGCGGCTCAGCCGAGTTCGCGGGCCTCGGAGACCAGCATGATCGGGATGCCGTGGCGGATCGGGAACGCCAGCTTGGCGGCCCGCGAGACCAGCTCGTTCGCCTCGCGGTCGTAGACCAGCGGCGTCTTGGTCAGCGGACAGACCAGCAGCTCCAGAAGCTTCGGGTCCGGCCGCAGCGTCTCGGCCCGCTCGGTTTCCTCTTTCATGCCGGGATGGCTCCCCAAGCCGCGGCGCAGGTGATCACGGCCTGCCCGCTCACTGCAACGTGTGCGACGTGCCGTCGCCCTCCTCGCCGTCCCGCGCCAGCGAGATCTCGGTGATGGCGATCAGCGTGTCGGCGCGCGTCTTCAGATCCGGCGCCTCGAGCAGCGCCTGCTTTTCCGCCGCGCCATAGGGCGACATCATGCACAGCGCGTTGACCAGCGTCTCGTTGGAGGCGCGGGTGACGCTCTCCCAGTCGGCTTCCAGCTGGTTGGCGTCGAGATACTGCCGGAACGCCTTCAGCAGGGCGTCGCGATTGACCTCCTCGGCACCCTCGCCGAGATTGAGGTCGCCGACGAAGGCGGCGATCCGGCACATCCGGTATGGGGTGCGCGAGGCGATCTCCTCGATCACCCGGAAGCGCGCGATGCCGTGCAGATTGACGATGCAGCGCCCGTCGCCGGTCTCGCTCAGCGAGGTGATGCGGCCGAGACAGCCGACCTGGCAGAGCTCCGGCTCGCCGTCCTCGCGCTTGGCGCCGTCGAGGCTCGGCTGGATCATCGCGATGATCCGCCGTCCAGCCATGGCGTCGTCCAGCATCTGCAGATAGCGCGGCTCGAAGATGTTGAGCGGCAGCTGGCCACCCGGCAGGAGCAGCGCACCGCCCAGCGGGAAGACCGGCACCACGTTGGGCAGGTCCGATTCGTCGGTGTAGTTGTAGTTGCCGGCCTGGACCAAGGGCGTTCTCCGTTACCGATCCGGCATGTGGAGCCTTGGCGGGCGATCTCAAGGGGATGCGGCGACAGGGCGCTGCCCGCCGCCCTTTGGGAGCGGCGGGCGCGGGTGCCCGCTCAGGAGAAGAGCAGCGTCGAGAGCTTGCGGCGGGCTTCCTTCGTCGCCGGGTCGGCCGGGCCCCAGGCCTCGAAGAACTCCAGCAGCTTGCGCCGCGCGCCGTCGTCCATGAATGTCCGGTCGCGGCGGATGATCTCCAGCAGGTGGCCCGCTGCGGTCGGCCGGTCGCCCTGCGCCTGCGCGATCAGCGCCAGGTCGAAGCGCGCCTGGTGGTCGTCGGCATCGCCCTCGATCCGCGCCTGCAGCTGCACCGGGTCGCCGAGCTCGGCGATCTCCTCGGCGAGCTTCAGCTTGGTGCGCACGGCGGCGAGCGCCGGCTCGTCCGGCGCATCGGCCGGCACCGTGTCGACGATCGCCCGGGCCTGCGCAGGCTCGCCCATCGCGAGATAGCACTCCGCCAGGCCCGCCGTGGCGCCCGCATGTCCCGGCTCGTGCTGCAGGATCACCGCGAAGAGCTGCGCGGCGTTCGCGGCGTCGCCTTCGGCCAGCAGCTCGTTCGCCTGGGCCAGCGCCTCGGCCAGCGGATCGCCGCCGGCGCCCTTGGTGAGGCGGTCGATGAAGGCCTTGACCTCGCTCTCCGGCAGCGCCCCCATGAAGCCGTCCACCGGCTGGCCGCCGACGAAGGCGAATACCGCCGGGATCGACTGGACGCCGAGCTGGCCGGCGATCGCCGGGTGCTCGTCGATGTTCATCTTGACCAGCTTGACCCGGCCGCCGGCAGCCTGGACGGCGCGCTCGAGGATCGGGGTCAGCTGCTTGCACGGGCCGCACCAGGGCGCCCAGAAATCCACCAGCACCGGCTGGTTGCGCGATTCCTGGATGACGTCGGCGGCGAATTTCGCCGTGGTCGTGTCCTTCACCAGGTCGCCGGCCGGGGCCGCCTGCGGCGCCGCGCCGAAGCCCTGCAGCCCGGCGGAAGGGGCCGGGGCCGCCGGAGCGGACGGCCGGCTGGTCTGGGCGCCGTAGCCGCCGCCGAAGGAATTGCCGTAGGGATTGTCGCTCATTCTCGCCGTTCCTCGCCGTCATCGACCCCGCCGTCCAGCTCGATGACGAGCGGCTCGTGCGCGGTGGCCCGGAAAAACGCCATCAGGTCGCTGGTGGCAATGGTTGTCGTCGCCGCGTTGGTCAGCGGATGGCAGTTCACCATATCGTGCGCCAGCAGGCCTTCATCAAGCACGAGCTGCACCGCTCCCTCGGTGTCGTTGACCACCCCGAAGGCGGTCACCGAGCCCGGCGCGACGCCGAGCAGCGCCCGCATCTGATCGGCCCCGGCGAAGGACAGCCGGCCGCTCGCCCCGATTCGCCGGTGCAGCGTCTTGAGGTCCACCGCCCGGTCCTCCTCCGCCACCACCAGGAACAGCCGGCCCTTCTTGTCCTTCAGGAACAGGTTCTTGGTATGCCCGCCGGGAATCGTCCCGCGCAGGCTCCGGCTCTCCTCGACGGTGAACAGCGGCGGGTGCGACACCGTCCGGCTGGCGATGCCGAGACCCTCGAGATGGGCGATCATCTGTTCCGGCGTGTCGATCATGGCGTTGCTCGCTGAGGCTGCTGACGGCAGCCTCTAGCGAAACCGGGCGCCGATGCGAAGGGGGCCGGCGGAAGTTCCGGCTCGGTCCCGTGGCGCGGACGGGTGATCGCCCGACGGGAGGGGACCGGGCCGCCGGTCGGAGCCGCTGCCGCCGACACGGCGCCCGGGCTCCGGCGGTCGTCCGCCGCCCGTGTCATTTGGCTGTTGCAATCACCCCGGCTTTCCGCCATATAGCGCCCGTCGCAGCGCTTCGGTGTTGCGCGGAGCGGGCGGGCGTAGCTCAGGGGTAGAGCACAACCTTGCCAAGGTTGGGGTCGAGGGTTCGAATCCCTTCGCCCGCTCCAAATTTTCTTCATTGCCAAAGATCCAAAGCTCTGTTTTCACGGGGCTTTTGCGTTTTGACTGCGGTTGAATCACACCGTCGTTAGATGGGCTACGAACGGTCGAATCTGCCGTGGTTACCTCGCGGTTACCAGCGCGGCATCGACAGGGCTTTTGAAGTCGCGGCCGTTCTTAGCCTTGCACACGCTCATCACTCAATCGAGCGAAGCGCTCCAACCCGCACCGAAAGGGGCCGGTTCGGCTGCGACACAATCTTCAATCAGGCTTTCCTCCATCAGCGCGCGGCACCTGGCCGGGCGCAGCTTGCGGTCAGCAATGTCGTGAAGCGATGTCATGCGGCCTCCTCGCCTTCTTCGGCAGGATAAAGCGCAGCCAGGGCCTCGTGAAGCTCTTGCATTACCTCGAAACCGGGTTCACCGCGAAGCGGCTCTATGTCGAAGGAACCGCAGAAGGCGAGGTCGGCTGTGGACATGTAGTATTTGTGCACGAAGTTCGCCGTGATCTCATCGTCATAAACTGAGTATTCAAGTTCCTCGGCATCGGCGCTCTCGCACAGAAAGCTCCTATAAAGCTCGAGGATCACCGGCTGCATGTGCGCCTCGATGTTGCGCACCTCGGTCATTATGTCGGCGATCTCGGCGTCAATCGCGGCCTGGTCGTTGAAGAAAACTGTGCCGCTGGGGTGGGCGATCTTGTTGCGGCGGCGCACGAATTTGGCGAACTCACCGACTTGCTGATTGGTGCAGCCGATCAGCTTAAGGAAGCGAAAGATCTGGCTTTCCTTCAGGCGATCATAGAATTTGAAGGGGCTCTCGCAGTCCATCAGACTACCTTCGTCATCCGAGCGAAATCCGACCATCGCCATAGCGAACGGTTCGGGTCGGGCCAGCCTGATCTGCCAGATCGAGAAGGAGACGAAGCTCATGTAGAGCAGATGAAAGGCGAGGCTGGCGAACTCGTAGCGCCCGGCCTCGTAGTTGGTCTGGAAGGCCGACCAGAGAAAGTCGAGGTAGGCCTGTTCGCTGCCATTTGCGAAGGACTGTGGCAGAAATTCGCGGAGCTCGAGTGCCTCGTCCATCAGGTCGCTGCCTCAGCAGCCTTGGCCTCGCCCCAGACGCGGGCGATGGCGGTATCGATTTTTTTCTTGAAGCGAGCGATCAGCTCTCGGTTGCCGCCTACGATGGCTTGCTCGGCCTCGATATCAGCGACGATGGTTCGCTGAACCTCGAAATCAGGAAGCGGAACCACGATTTTCAGAAGCTGAGATTTCGCAACGTTCTTCATGCTCCCGCTGGTCCCACCGCAAATTGAGGAAATTCGCGCACGGTATTCATTGGACGCTATGACGGTGTGAATGTATTTCGCGCTGACATCGGGCCGAGTGATTACAGCCTGCCAGAGCCGGTCAGGCAGAAACAGGTCAGGATAATTCTCATCAACATATGCGCTTGCCCCGACAAGAGCCTCTGTATTCATGCGGCTGATGATGATCGAACCTTTTTGGGGGCTGCATTTCACCCGGTCCACTTCTTCCGGTAACACAGCCTTATGCTCATCTGGGTTGAAGATCCCGGACGTCACCGCGCTGGTCTTCAAGACGCCCACCTCGCCTGGCAGTTTGGTCCGATTTTCGGAATTCACACTTACACCGGCTTCCATCGCGTCGAATACGTCCGAGAGTTCGACCATCGGCCACTCAGGATCAACCGGGATGTGAGGGCGGTAGTTGTCGAGGACGGCGCGGGCACCGTCAACGACACGTTGATAGCCCGCGACCTCGGCCACAATCTCGCGCTGCACCTCAAGCGGCGGGAGGGGTATTTCTAACTCGCAAAACTTGCTCTTTGAGATTTCCGCAAACGTGCCACCTGTTGCCCAACTTTGCATAGTTGGTACAAGCCGCGTTACCGCCAAAGCAACGTACTCGGGCAACGCCCGTGTATCGTCGGCAATGATGATATTCTTGAAGCCTTGGTTTGTGGCCAGAGGTACCCGGTTGATTGCAATTCGCCCGATAGTCGCGCGAGAGGAAACAAGTACCGAATTTGCCGGAATCATTTTGGCCGACGAGCTTTTTAGCCCTGCTTCGCTGATGGTTCGAACGGTCCCTTTGATTTCGGTGATGAAGTTGGTTGCAGGCAGATCAACCAGCGTCGCCCATGGAATGTCCCCATCCCAATACTCGCTCACATCAGACTTCGGGGTGCCGCCGCTTTCGACTTTGAAAATAGTTTCATCGCTCAGCGAGACCATTGGGAAACCGGACCGGCTATCGTCCCGCGTCTTATATCGTTCTGCGCTCAGAGTGACCGATCCTTCGGACAGCAGGTCATTTCTCTGGACGGCAAAGCCGAGGATGCTTTCCAGCTCGTCGCCCCCGCCCGCCCGCGCGGCCTGCAACCACGTCCCAAGCTCGGCTTTCACCTGCGCCAGTTGCGACCCCTTTATCGCCTTGCGCTGTGCGCCAAGGGCGAAGCCGTCATTCTCAATCTTGAAGAAAGCAACGTGCTGGCTCGCCCTGGCCACGGCGCGGTCAAGGATCAGGATCGAAGTTTTCACGCCGGAGTAGGGGTTGAACACGCCAGCGGGCAGCGAGATGACGGCGGCAAGGTAACCATCCACCAGCATCTTGCGCAGCGCCACATAGGCGCTCTGGCTTTGGAAGATGATGCCCTCGGGCACAATGATGGCGGCACGGCCCTGCGGGTTCAGGTGCTCGGCCATGTAGTCGACAAACAGGACTTCGCTGCGTTTGGACTGAACCTGAAAGCGTGAATGAGGGGGGATGCCCCCTTTGGGCGACATAAAGGGCGGATTAGCCAGGATGACGTCGGCCGTCTCCTGCCATTTGTCTTGTGAGGTCAGCGTGTCGTATTCCTCAACCTTAGGGTCGGCGAAACCGTGAAGATAGAGATTCACGAGGCTGAGGCGCACCATGTCTGGCGAAATGTCGTAGCCCTTAATGTTGTGGGCCAGCTGCTTGCGTTCCTCAGGTGTCAGTAGATCACCGGGATAGCGCAAGGGGCTTTCTAGTGCCCGTTCGGCTGCGTCCGTTTCCTGCCCCTTGCCGTTGTCGTTCACCACATGAGACGAGTTGGCCTTAAGGATGTGTTTGTAGGCTGAAATCAGAAAACCCGCCGTGCCACAGGCGGGATCCATGATGATTTCGGTCTTCTTCGGGTCGATGATCTCGACCATGAAATCGATGATGTGGCGCGGCGTGCGGAACTGGCCGGCATCGCCTTGGCTGCCGAGAACCGAGAGCAGGTACTCGAATGCATCACCGAGCTTCTCGCTGTGGTCATAGGTGAAGCTGTTGATTTCGCGTAGGAAGCTGCGCAGCGTCTCGGGGTCGCGGTAGGGCAGATAGGCGTTGCGGAAAATCGACCGGAACAGTTCAGGCAACTGGTCGTTCTCGACCATCTTGGTCAATGCTTCGGAGTAGGTGTTGAGCATCTCCTGGCCCGACACGCCCGGCGCTACCAGTCTGGCCCAGCGGTAGCGTTCATAATCCTTGGTGAAGAATTTCCGTTCGCCGCCCAGCTCCTCGGACTCGAGGTCCATGTCGTCCATAAATTTGTAGATCAGCGCGACCGTGATCTGTTCGACCTGGCTTTTTGGGTCGGGAACCTTGCCAACGAGGATATCGCGACAGGTGTCGATGCGGCGTTTCGTGTCAGTGTCGAGCATGCAAGTCTTTCATCAAAGGAACGGGTTCAGGGACACATAGTCCTTGATGTATTCGGGGATGCGTCTGCGCCACGGGGCCGGCACTTCCTTGAGGTCGCGGGTAGTGAAAGTTGGGTTTACATTGAGGTCTCCGAAGTGCCCCGCATCGACCAAGGCTCGGACCTTAGCGTCGCGGATATAGGCTTCAAAGAAATAGCGCATCTGGGCAACGCGGTCGGCTTCCTCGGGCTTCTGGTCAAGCAGAAACTTCTGGAATTCGTCCTCGATCAGTTCGGCCTTGCTCTTGAATTTGGGAATGAAGCCGAAGGCCTTTTCGATCAATTCGCGGATCGTGATACGACGATCAACACCAGCCGCGCGGCGCAGGCGTTCCAGGTTGAAATGTTCGTCGGGCTTGTCGAACAATTCCTCGATGACGTGCCGGGTCGCCGTCTCCCAATTCTGCTGCTCAACCAGTTCGGCAAGGCGCTTGTCGGACCGCGCCACATCCTCGAATTTCTTGAACAGCTCCCGGTCGACGCGCATTCCTTCTGGCCCGATTTGCTGCTCGGATTGGTAGACAACCTGATCGGGCTCGAGGAACTCGTAATATGCCGCGGCGGTGGTCGTTCCCGTTGTTGTATCGCCTCCAGAAGCCAGCGGCACAGCGGCGGGCTTGGGAAGTTTGAGTTCTTGATTGTACTGAAATTTCTCCTCGAAAAACTCGTAGTTGGCGAAGAAATCGAACAGCCGGTAGACAGATTTCTGAACATCGCCGAGCACTGTCTTCTGCGCCGGATCGAACATTTCCTCGGAAAAATTGTGCTTTCGGGTGCCGCGGCCCTTCATCTGGACAAAATCAGAGGGAGAGAAAATTGGCCGCATCAGCGCAAGGTTCAACAGATCCGGGCAATCATAGCCTGTGGTCATCATGCCGACCGTCACGCAGACCCGCGCCTTGCTGGTGCGGTAATTCTCCAATCCGTCACTGTGGCCAGCCAGATTGTTGTTGGCAAAGTTGATTGTCATCCTCTGTGCATGGGTGACATCGCTAGTCACCTGCATGGCAAAATCGGATTGGTAGCGGCCGGGCCAGAGCTGATCCGCCAACGTGTTCAGGATCTGTGTAATTTTCGCCGCATGGCTTTGGCTGACCGCGAAGGCGATGGTTTTGCCGAACTCGCCCGAGATCGGATCACGCATTCCGTGCTCGAGCAGCGCTCGGCAAAATGCTTGATTGGTCGCCTCCGCAAAAAAGCGCTTCTCGAAATCTCGGCCAGCGAAGGCTTCCTTCAGCTCGGTTCCGTCCTCGGCGGTCGTTTCGACCGTGAACCCCTCTTCCGACAGCAGTTGAGTGGTGACGCCTGTTCGCGCATCGATGACATAGGGATTGATCAAGAAGCCATCCCGCACGCCATCCAGAAGAGAGTAGCGGTAGGTCGGATCACCCGATTCGCAGCCGAAAGTTTTGTAAGTGTCCAGCATCATCCGCCGTTCAGACTCGCGGGGATCTCTTTCAGAGGCTTTTCCCTTCGCTGATCGCTTGAGATAATCCTTGGGCGTGGCGGTGAGGCCCAGCTTGTAGCCGATGAAATACTCAAAGACTGCGCGCGCGTTGCCGCCAATTGACCTGTGAGCTTCGTCCGAGATTACCAGGTCGAAATCCGTCGGCGAAAACAGGCGGCGGTACTTGTCGTTGAAGAGAAGGGACTGGACCGTGGTGACAACAATGTCCGCCTTGCGCCAGTCGTCCCGTTGCTCCTTGTAGATGATCGAGGTGAAATCATTCCTGAGAAGCGCTTTGAATGCCTTGTCCGCCTGGGTTTCCAACTCCAGGCGATCGACGAGAAACAGAACCCGTTTGGCATTGCGCGTTTTGAGAAAGAGCTTGACCACGGCGGCTGAGGTAAGCGTTTTTCCGGTTCCAGTCGCCATCTCGAAAAGGAAACGGGTGGCGCCCTTTTTTGCTTCCTCCTGGATACGCTCAATTGCGCGCTGCTGGTATTTGCGAAGAAATCGCAGCTTCTGCTTTTCAATGAATGCCAGTCGCTCGGCTTCGTTCTTCCAGGCGGCCTCATTGGCGTACCCGGGCATCTGCGTGAGCGCGATGAAGTCCAGCCCTACTGGTTCTGCGGACAATCTGCCTGTGTCAGGCTCGAAAGCGTAGTGGTTTTTGATGTCATCGGGGCCTGGGAATTTCGAGATGACGCTAGGATTGCCCTGCTCAAGATCCCAAAGAAAATGCATGATGCCGTTGCTGAGGATAACAAAACGCGCATTCTGCGAGCGGGCATATTTGCGGGCCTGCTCTTTGGCCGAAAGCGGATGTTTTCCTTCGGATTTTGCTTCCAGGATGATGAGCGGTTTGCCGTCTACGTCGAGCAACAGAAAATCGATAAAGCCATTCTTGGACTTCTCAAAATCTCTGCCGAGCGCCTCAATGTCGGCGTTCTTCAGCTTTACGTTTGGTTCAAGAACAATGTTTGCAGGACCGCGCTCACTCTCGAAAAACCGCCAGCCGGCCTCCTCGAGCAACTTGTTTATCTTGATCCGTGCGGTCGCTTCCTTGTGGGCCGACAAAGCTCGTCCTCTCTTCACACCGGGCGTGAATCAATACCCTAGAGTTGCATAGGGGATTTGGGCCGAGTGAGCTATTGCGATATCCTGGGTGATGACAGTTTGGGAAAGGCAGCGTATCGGGACGGCCGGGAAGGCCGCTTACCTGCCTGCCCTCTCCCCCGCTCGGATTAAGGCGTGGGGGTCGACCTGGATCGCTCGGCAGATTTCAACGAACTCCGCCACATCAATACGCCGTTCGCCCAACTCAACCTTTGAGACAAAGGTCTGCCGCTGACCGATTCGCAGTCCTAGCTCAGCTTGCGTGATCCCGGCGTCTTTCCGCGCCTGCACGAGACGGTCGATAATTTGCTGGTAGAGATCTGATCGAAGGGAGGTCAATGCGCAGCGCCGGTTGAAAGCCAGCGTTCAATTGAAACCCGAATTTGGGGTACTCTAAATTCGGGTATTCCTGCATGCTGCCTCGGTGCAATCCGAAGGGGGGCGGTGGTGAAGGAACAGTACGTTGGGGATCAGCGACTACCGGAAATACACCCTACGCTGTGCCCTCACTGCCGGCGGCGACACCCGTATTGGAGTGTGCTGGATGCTGACGCCATCCGACGGCAGCTCCGACGGCAGCAAGCGCGCTTACCTTCAGCAGCCTGCAAAGCACCGCCACCACGACCCGGAGCTGTTCGACATCCTGGTGGGAGTTAGTGACGACCCCGACGGTCGTCGGCTGCGACACATTGAGGAAAGCGCAGCAATCCCTGGCGGGCGCTACTCAACGAGCCGCTACCCGACAACGCGCCCGAACGACGCGCGTATATGGGAGCGTGCCAAGCGGCGCTTGCCGATGTCGACCTCATCTTCTTCGACCCGGACAATGGCTTGGAGGTGAAGAAGCCGCGCAACGGTCACAAGGGCTCCTCTAAGTACCTGTTCGAAGAGGAGTTGGCGGCCTGCTACGCGACCGGCAAGTCCGTGCTAGTCTACCAGCACTTTTCGCGCTTGGAGCGGGAGCCATTTGTCGTCGACTGCATCGAAAGACTGCGAGCGATTGCCCCCGACGCGGTTATCGGGACCTTCCGGACCGCCCACGTAGTGTTCCTGCTGCTAATTCACCCGCAGTCGCCCAGTCGGCTCAGAGACGCCGCACGCGAGGCGACGTCGCGATGGGACCCGAAATTCATCGCCGGCACCTTGTTAGAGCCCGCTGACAGCGTGCCTGCCTTGGCAGTCAAGCAAACCGGAGCCGTCGCGGCGGTCGACGAGACAGTCCAAAGAATGCCAGCGCCTGTGCCGACCTCCCTGGCGGACAAGTTGCCCCTCGCCCATTTCGAGCAGCGCGAGCCAGAACCTCGGCGCCCTTCGCTGCTCCGTCGCGTGGTTACCCGCTTCCGATAATTGTGGCCGATATTTCGACCGTGTTTTTCTGGCGATTTTTGGAGAACGCCAGTGAAGCTTCCCCTTGCTATCGTTACCGCGGCCCTGCTCCTCCTCACCGGATGTCAGACCGTCGAGGAGGTCGCGACCGCCGATGTTATGGCCGTCTGCACCGAGGGCGGCTACGGCCCCGGCACGCGGTATCACGACTACTGCATAAGCCAGCTAAAGCCGTTCGCGGTGCGCCTGGAACAACAGCGCCGGCAACAGCAGGTCGCGCGGGGGCTGAGCCAAATCGCTGAAGGTCTCAACCCGCCGTCGAAGCCAAAGGTCACCTGCATTCAGAGCGGCGCGGTCACGCGGTGCTACTGACCCAGCTGCCGGCCGGCGCCGCGCCGGAATATGATCCTTCCGAATATGCTGCGCGGTTCGTGGGCCCCCCCGGCGTCGACAGCGAGAATGGGGGTACTTGGGGGGAGGCTGAAGCATTCAGCCTGGGAGCGGCGCATGCGCGACCGCGCAGGAGCATCGGCCCCTCGCCGCGCCGAAGGCGTCAGTTGCTGCGACCGAGGCGTCTAGGCAGCAGCCGTGCGGCACCCCGAAGCGTCGTCTTGCTCGGCGAGTTCGGCGAGGCGTGCCGCCTCGGCCTCGGCAAGAGCTGCGAGGTAGGGCTCAGTGCCGTCTTCCGACCCGCCCCGCTCGGCCGCCGCTTGGGCGGCCAGATGAGCCCGCGACGCCACGGCGTGGGCTTCGGCGGCTCGACGGTGCGCTTCGAGCGGGTGCCCGCGAGCAGCCGCGTGTGACTGGAGGGCCAGATCATGCAGCTCGGCGGCAAGCGCATGCGCCTCGGCGCAGGTCTCCGGCTCACCCGCCGCATCTTCGCAGCGCCGAGCTTCAGCGGACGCGGCAAGTGCGATCGCAGACGCCGCTCGCGGATGCTGAAGTAGAATTTCCAGACCGAACGTGACTGTCTCGCCCATGGCGCCAACTCCTCAACAGTTCCGGTAAGATCGGAACACGCCGGAGCCATCGGCACAATTATCTCCGTGTTATCAGATATTTGACGAGTACCGGGGCCACCCCACGGCTACGGGCGCGCGCTGCGCCGCGTGCGGTGCAGCTGCCCCAGCCGGTGCCGCCGCCGCAGCCGGTGGGGCCACGGCGGCCGGCGGCGTATATGCCGGTGGTCAGGCGCCCGCGTAGGCGCGTTCGAGAGCCTCGACGGCGACGCTGCCGTCCCGGACGGCTTGCGTGTAGTGGCCGAGGGTGACGGTCGGATTGGCGTGGCCGGCGATGTTGGCGACGAGACCGACCTCGATCCCCTGCGCCTGAAGCGTCGAAATGAACGAGTGCCGTGCCGAGTGCGGCGTGACGTAGGGCAGCCCGAGACGCTCGAAGGCGGGCTCCCAATAGCGGCGCCGGAAGTTCTGGTAGAGCAGCGGCCCCCCGCCGCCGATGCGCTGCTTCGGCCAAGGCTGCAGCCTGCCGGGTCCAGGAAAGACACGATGCAGCTCCTTGCCCTTGCGCGGGCACCGGACGCGCCAGTTCAACAACATCTCGCGGAGCGTCGTCCCCATTGGGATCTCGCGTGTTCCCGCCTCGGTCTTGGTCATCTCGGTAAAGCTGCCGTCGCGCTCCTGGACGCGCCGGATGCGGATCACATTGGCGTCGAAGTCGACGTCGTCCCACAGAAGGCCCAGCTGCTCGCTCGGCCGGGTGCCCGTCAGGAACGGGAACGCATAGTAGACGCCGGCCTCGTCGTCGGTCTTGGCGGCCGTGATCAGCCTTGCGATGTCGGCAGACGACAGGATGACCTTCCTGGGCTTATGGCGAGCCCGTGCGAGGCCGGTGGGCATCGACGGTGCCCGAACTCCGAAGTCTTCCTCGGCGAGCGCCAGGACCCCCTTCAGATGCGCCTTTGCTCGATTGGCTGTGTAGGTGCCGACCTGCTCGACGAGAACTCGGTGCCAGGCGCGGATCGCCGCCGTCGTCAGCTCCGTCAGCTTCAGGTGCCCAAGGAGCGGGACGAAGGACGCGCCCTTCGGCTTCTTACCCGTCGCCGTATATTCGCAGCGCTCGCGGACAGTGCCCTCGAGCAGCGGGCCGGTGATGCAGTGGCAGACGATCTTGTAGCCGGTGAGCGTCGACGCCTTCACTTTGTCTGCCTTGTCAGCGAGCCAGTGCTCGACCGCTTCGGCGACGGTCGGCACAGCCTTCGGATCGACGTAAGTGTTCTCGGCGACCTGGTTCTGCAGTTCGCGTTGCCGGGCTTCGGCTTCCTTTTTCCGCTCGAAGAAAACCTGACGGCGCTGGCCGGACTTCGGATCTCGGTAGTTGAGTACGTAACGGTCTTGCAAGACGACCGCACCGCTTTTCAAGGTGCGCTTGCGGGTTCGTTTGGTGAGCTTGATGGAGAAGTCCATTGTGCTGATCCTCAGCTAGCGGGGCAAAAATCAAAACAAAAACACGGCGAAGCAACCGTCACAATAAATCACAGGGAAACCTTCGGAGACGCTCGAGGCGCCGAAACTGGAACCACGCTTGTAACCAGAATTGCTTGGGGCGGTGTCGAGCCTCGAAGTAACGGGGCTCGCGGTGTTTCGGAATCCGGCCTCGCCGAGGTTGAAGTCGCAACGTGACGGCCGTGCTGCTGGTGACGGTCAGGCGGCGGCTGGCTGGGCTGCGCCGGCAGGGGTACCCCCTGCCGGCCGCTGACGGGCGGACGCGAAATAGCATCACCGCCGTCACCTGCGTCACGCCGGCTAGAACGGCGGTTTCGGCGGCGGCCCCTTTGCCTCCGAGGTAATCCGCACCAGGCGTCCGCGCCGATCCTTCTCGCGGAATTCAACCCAAACGCCCGCTTTCGCCATCGCCGGCCTGAGCCGATCCAGAGCCTTCGAGAGGTGGGCGGGGGTCCGCGGAAGGCCCGCTCCAGGCGCGTCAACGAAACGGGCGAACAGATCGCCCACATACCCTTCGAACGGCTTCTCAGCTGTGATCTCGCGAAGCCGCATCAATATCGGATCGTCGTTGATGCGCTCGATGAAGAAGTCGGTCTGCGCCTTCTCTATCGCCGCGATGAGTTCGCCTCCTCCGACGCCAATTTCGGGGGACATGGCGGCCGCCTTGATCCACCGTGCCGCATCGGCCATCCGCAACGTGGTAGGCGCCTCGACGTCCGGCAGATGGCGCAGCGCCGAGCTGACGCCGCTGTAGAGGGTGCCCAAGATCGAAGGGAGCATGTCCTCGAACTCGCGCAGGATCGCCGCCTCCTCGCGGCGAACACCCGTGGGCATCGGCGGCAACTGAATCGGAATTGCCCGTTCCATAAGATCCGGCCGGTTGGCGAAACTGGAAATCCCGTTGATCATGAACGGCCTGGCGAACGACAGGACGTTCAGCTCACCATCCGTATATAGCTTACGAACCGCAACTCCGCCTCCCGTTGCCAAGGAACACAGCGCATCGGAGATGTCGGCCTTCATGCCGGACGCGTTGTCGAAGTTTAGGAGCCGGAACTCTTTCGCCTGAACCATCAGGTCCCGGTCGTTGTCCGGCAGACGAATGCGCTCGGCTGCATTCGGATCGATGATCCGCTTTATCAGCTGCGCAAACAGGCTCTTGCCCGATCCTTGCTCGCCCTCGATAAGGAGAATGAAGAAGGGCCCATTCGGCTTGAGCGCATTGAGCAAGAATGCCGTCGTCAATTGGAACGACGCGTCTGTCAGATTCAACAGACTCTGCAGCCGGGCAAGCCCGTCCCCAGCCGCCGGGTCAGGCAGAGCGCCGAAGCCCGCGCCCCTGACGAGCTTCCAGTCTCCTTCTTCCCTGACGCCCCAGCCTTCGGCTTTGATCACGACAACCTTTCCGTCGGGGCGTCCGAGGTCGATTTCTACCTGACGTTCGTCGCCCCCGGTGCGGATGCTGACGACATGTGCGGAGCCCTCATAAAGTGCCATCGCTTCCAATGTCGCCATCGCCTCAAGCAAGGGCCCAGACGAGGCGAGCGGCTTTTCGAACGCGCGGTGCGCCCGATGCCTGAGCCACATCTTGAAGCTGTCCGAGGGAAGGCGAACAGTCTCGCGACCCTGCTCGGTCGGCACGGTGGCGTAGGCGGAGCCGTGTCCGTCGTTGAAGAGTTCGACGCCATTGCCACTTCCCAGCGAAACAAGAGCCGCTGTTGCCGTTTCCCGCTTTGCGGCTCCGTCGCCGAAGCCTTTCTCCCGTGCAGACGAGATCCAGCCCGGCAGGTGTTCCAGCGAGTCGCCGGCGTAGTCTTCCGGGAGAAACGACTCGAAGATGGCTCTGATTTCGTCGTCCTCTGCGCCCTTGGCCACGAGCCGACCGGCGAGCGCCAACCCAGCATCGTGCGTGCTCTTGCCCTCCAAGAGCGTCAAGATTTCATCCGATCCGACGGCTACGCCGAGCACTGCCAGCGCCTCCGGCGTCACATAGGGAAGATCCGCAAATGCGACATCGACCAACGGAGCACCGAGGTACTGGTACTGCTCGTTTGTTTCGGGATGGACCGACGGGGGCATGACGGTCTGCCTTCCGCCGGCGAGAACATCGATGTTGTTGAGGTCAGCGGCGCCAAAAAGGGTAGTCGAGCGTGACAGCCCGCCCTTCGGCATCAAGACGAAATACGTCGCGCCCTTCTTCCCGACCTTCCCTGAAATAGCGCCCGCGCGACCGATCAACCTTTCGACCGGCTCGACGAGACGGTCATCGTCCACGTCGAGAGCGACCAGAATTTTGCCGGGAGAAACCTCGCTGCCTAAGAGCAGACCGATACCGTTGGTCGGGTACCGCTCAAGCCACGAATCGACCGTCTGCTGGCTCGGCGCGGCACCGAGGTAGCCTTGCCAGCGCTTGATCTCCTTGGCGGGGCGCTTGCTCCCATCCTCAATCGGCACGCAACGTAGGCCTCGGCTCCAAAGTTTGGGGGCCGTCTCCGCGAAAACATTCCGGCTCATGCCCCACCTCCATGCCGAGAGGCTTCGATGAACGCGACAACTTCGGAGAGCTTCACGAGGCGACGCGAGTTGAAGGGCCGATAGCTGGGAATGTCTCCGCGCTTCACCGCGCGTTGAATCTGCCAGTAGTGAACGCCGAGGACGTCCGCCGCTTCGTGGAAAGTTATCAGTTTTTCGGGACGAGAGCCGGGAGCCGCGTGTTCGCTGGGAATGCTGTATTGGTGGGTCAAGATGACCTCCTCTAAGTTGCGAGAAGGCCGTTCAGATTTCACATGATGGGTGCCCGCGCACCGGATTCAAAGCGGCGGTTTATCTCCCTTGACGGTACCCTGGAGGCAGAACACCCCGGTCCACGGGAATTCCGAGGGACTCGAATGCCTCGAGCACAGAGCGAATAGAGGAAAAGAATGCCTCCGGATCCTCGCCGGCGTCAAAGGAATGCGCCGCCAGCAGTGCGGCTTTATGCACTTTGAATTTCCGGGCCAGATCTCGAATAACAGACTCTCTGCCCGCGCGATCAGCCGTTGAAGGATGATGGTCAACAAGTTTTCTTGCGAGTTCTGTGACCTTGACATCCGTTCGCTTCTCCCATTCGGTTACTATTGAATAGTCGAACGCCAGCATTTCCAGAAGCTCGTCCCGTTCTTTGGGAGGCGGCCCTTGGTGCGGCTTGTGCCCAAGTAGCACTGCGAAAGCTTGGGCTACCCGTAGCTCTGCCTCTCGAGCCTCGCTGTCGGCGTTCGCCCAGACGACCGCTCTCAGAACGATCCGAAGCGCCCGCTCATTTTTTGGCAGTAGTAGTTCCGGGGCGGTTGGCACTGAGCTGGGTGACATTTGAGGACCGTTCGTTCTCGCTTTTGGCGCTGGTAGCGCCTTCATGCCAAGTTACAGCCCCCTCCTCCCGTGGCCAGTGCCAACCGGCGCTGCGCGGGAGCGTCACCAGCGCCACCGCCGTCACGTTGCGGTTAGACGGAAAGAGGTGACGGTGTGCCGGCTGTGACGCCCCGCTGTGGCCACTTGGTCAGCACGAGGGGTAGGGGTAGAACCGGTCGCGAAGGATCCCTAACGTAAATCGTGAAACGGCAATGCACGGTGCCCACAGTAACTTCGCCCCATGGCGACGCCTATGTGTTATTATCTCTGCGATCTAATGCTTGTACGGGATGTAAGGTTGATGAGTAATGGGAGCAAATGGACGAACCGGGCAGGAAAGGCGGCGTCAAGCGAGAGGTCTCGCGTGCCTTTCGCCGCTCTCAACAGCGGAGCGAAGTTGCTGACAAGGACGTCCTTTAGGACGTTGCGTTGGGCCAACCGCAGAGCGAGTGCGGCGCCCATCTTTCTAATAGGCGTTGCAATCGCAACATTTTCACTCCTATTTGTTTCACGATGGGTTCCTGATATTGGCCTTATGTACAACTTAACGCGGGGCACAACGGATTTATTTGGCTTCAGAATACCAATTAAATATTTAATGACTCTAGCCGCCGCATTAGTTCTTTGGAGTGCTTTCTTGATGTCTGGTAGGAGTCGAGAAACCTAACTTGGTCTGCTGTGGCGCCGACGAATGTTCCTCCCACTCCCTGCTTGCGGGTCGCCCTTCCCACAACTCGTCCTCATCGCGGGGAGCCCGCGTCACCTCGTCGTTATACACAAGCCTTCCCTTTGCCGTGCCGCCTGACGCCTGACGCATGACAGGTACCACGCCTTGCACGCGTGGTAGCCGCCCAATGAAAAGTGCTGATATGGCATGCAATAAAGCAGGGGGAGGGAAGCGCGTACGTGGCGCACCCTCTTTGGCCCGGTCTCACCGATGGGCAGGCTCTTTAGAGGATCGTTTGTGGCAAGAAAATTGTCCGGAATCAGCAGCGCAAACGCCGCATCGGAGGAGCGGCTCCGGGAGAGAACAGCCTACTACCTCACTCACGCCTAATCATTTCCGACGGAAGCCGCAGTGGCTGCCGCTCCTTACCAACACGTGGTACTCGGTGAAAAAGCGAGGCGGGAGAATCATTTTTTGAAAGCCACAGAAGCGAACCTACTCAAGTTCATCCGGAAGTCACCGCAGTTCGTCATTCCGATCTACCAGCGCAACTATTCGTGGGAGAAGGGCCAGTGCGTACAGCTGTGGAATGACCTTCTTCGGGCCGGTCGGAGCGAAACCGTCAGAGCCCATTTCCTTGGCTCGATCGTTTATGTCGAACGTGCCTTGTCGTCCGTTACCAATCAGGAGGCCCTCCTCGTTATCGATGGCCAGCAGCGATTGACGACCAGCATTCTCCTCATCGCCGCACTCGAGCGGCATTTTGACGATGAGGGCCTGGACGAGATCTTGGACACTTTCTCCGCAAGAAAGCTAAGGAACTACTACCTGGTGAACCCTGATGAGTCAGGGGACCGGCACTACAAGCTCCTGCTTTCCGAGACCGACAGCGCCACACTGCTCGCGATCATCAGAAACACACCCCTCCCGCAAGACTGCAGTCTCCGAATCAGCGAGAACTTCACTCAGTTCCGGAGTTTGATCGCAACGCATGCTCACGAGATCGAAGCCGTCTGCGAAGGACTGTCGAAGCTGACCCTCGTGGAGGTCGCGCTCGACCGGGCCCACGACAACCCGCAGCTGATTTTCGAGAGCATGAACTCGACGGGACTGGAACTCAGCCAGGCTGATCTCATCCGGAACTACATTCTTATGGGGCTTGAGCCCGACCTTCAGAAGTCGATGTATGTCAACTATTGGAGACCAATGGAGATCGGCTTCGGCCAAGCTGCCTATACCACGTATTTCGACGCGTTTATGCGTCACTACCTGACGGTAAAGACTGGAGAGATTCCCAACGTCCGGCACGTCTACACCGCATTTAAGAATTATGCCCAGGCCTTCGACGGTGTCGAAGCCCTTGAGACGCTCGTTGCAGACATACATACATTTGCTACCTACTACTGGGCGATGGCACTGGACAAGGAACCCGAGGTAGAGTTGCGTGGCGCTTTTCACGACCTGCGAGAGCTGAAGGTCGATGTCGCCTTCCCGTTTCTTCTCGATGTCTACGACCACTACAAGAGGAATTTGCTAACCACCAAAGAAGTAGTTGAAATTGTCCGCATGGTGGAGACCCACGTGTTCAGGAGAGCCATATGCGGTCTTCCAACCAATGCGCTGAACAAAATATTCGCGGGGTTGAGCCGGTCGATCGACAAGAGTCGCTACCTAGAGAGCACCAAGGCCGCGTTCATTCTCCTACCGACCTACCGGCGCATGCCAAGTGATGCAGAGTTCGAGCGCGACTTGAAGCAGCGAGATCTCTACAACTTTCGCACGAGGGGTTTTTGGCTCCGTCGTTTTGAGAACCACGGGCGTAAGGAAAGGGTGCTCGTAGACGACTACACCATCGAACACATTATGCCGCAGAATGAGAAGCTTTCTCCCGAGTGGCGTAGCGAGTTGGGGCCCGACTGGCAGCGGGTCCAACAAGCTTGGCTACACACTCTGGGAAACCTGACGCTGTCTGGTTACAACTCCGAATACAAAGACCGCCCTTGGCTTTTCAAGCGGGACCAGGTCACGAACTCCTCCGGGGAACCCATCGGTCTGTCGCACAGTCCCCTACGCCTGAATCAAGGGCTAGAGACCGTCGGAACCTGGAACGAGCACGCTATCAAGGAGCGGGCAGATCGCCTTGCCAAACATTGCCTTAGAGTGTGGCCGATGCCGTCCCTGACCGCTGAACAAATGGCACGGTATCTGCCAACATATTCCAAGCCTGCTGCTAAGTACTCACTCGCCGATCACTACCATTTAAAAAACGGCGCGATGGGTCCTCTTTTCGAGAAGCTTCGTATCGAGATACTCGAACTGGATCCCAATGTGGTGGAGGACGTCATGAAGGTGTACGTCGCCTACAAGGCGGAAACCAATTTCGTCGATGTCGTCCCGCAGTCAAAGCAGCTTCGGCTATCGATCAACATGCCATTTTTTGAGATTGACGACCCAAAGGGCATCTGCATCGACGTCACGAACCTCGGAAGATGGGGTAACGGCGATGTTGAGATCACGATGAACTCAGTGGAAGAGATACCTTACGCAATGGGCCTGGTTCGGCAGGCATTCGAGCGGCAGATGGGATTCTCGTCAGAGGCCTGACTGAAAGCGGCGCCGGCGTATCAACTTCCCGGCGCCCCACTGACTATTTTTGGCCAGTTGTCGCACGTGACTGAATTGTCCCGGCGCTTAGGGTTGGTCGTTTGCAACGACGCGCCGGTTCCAAGGCGCCCGCCTCACTCCCGGTCCACTGCACTTCAACAGGGTCGGCATCACATATCGGGATCATCGACCAATCCTCGGACGCAGTAGTACCTGTCCGATCAGCGTGCACCGGAGCGCATCATCTTCCGACATTGCCGCTTGTTTGGCCCGTCCGTGCGGCACAAACAGTCTCCGGTGCTCCGATCATGCACCGCCGAAGAGATGGAGAATGCACCACGCGGCATCGGGCTGAAGATCGAAAGCGTTCAGTACGTTTATCCCTTTGAACTTTCAGAACAAATGAGCAGCTTCTTCGCATAAACCTCCGAGGGCGGAGGATGCGCTTCGCAAACATCATCTCGTGTGTTACGCTATTTATGCATGGGAGGGAGAACGATGCAGATAATATTTCGTGGTATTGCAGTTCTAGGCCTTGCGGCGGGACCGATCCTTCACTCTCCCGCCGCCGAGGCACAGCAGGATAGCTGTAGCTCTGTCCTGGTCAAAGATGTTGAAGTGCGAAACACGGACCAGACCGCGGAATATTCCTACTATAGACTGGTAGATACAGAGGAAGAGTTCAACCAAGCGAAGTCTTCGTCGGCCTCCGGATCTTACAAGCTCATTGAGGTCTCAGCGGACTATTCTGAGTACTCACGCAGGAGGAGCGCCTATCTTTCGCAGTCGAGCCTAAATATTTCGAATGACCATTCGGAGAGATACCTTTCATCGGTCGCCGCAGATGGGAGTATCTCCGCTTGGCGCGACTGCATGGCGAGGCGAGGGAAAACACTTGTAGTGTACGCGAGTAATGTGCGGCCCGATGCCGTTACGCTCATAGTTTCCTATGATCCTCCTCCAGACGTTTCCGATGTCCGCCTAACGCGAGCAGAAGTTCGGGGGTTACAAAACGAGGTAACGGATATCAGAGACCGGCTACCGCGAGTTTGGGACGGAGCTCAGGAAGACAGTCTCATTCTTGATAGGATCCCTGAACGGGACCTCCGCTTGACCGTATCAATTGGCGGGAACACGGATGATTTGCTAATCCCGGCTACACCGCCTGGGCCACGGACGCCGTCGATCGCTGTCGAATATTTTAAAAACACCAGCGCTTCTGCGCAGCACCCGACCACGCGTGCTTGCGTTGCAGAAGGTTATAAGCTTGTCGGAGGGGGAGCTCGGGTAGATTACGCGGGAGTAGGTAATTTGTTAACGGAGTCGTACCCGGAGGGAAGATGCTGGGTCGCATCTTCGAAAGACCACTTAGTCGCCGACCCTGCAACAATAACGGCGTATGCAGTCGGACTTCGCGATCCGTCAAATGAATGGGTGGTTGAGATTTTCGCTGAAACGGGAGGTTCCGCGCAACATCCGTCTTCGTTCGTAACGGTCCCAAGAGATTTTGCGATGACAGCATGCGGTGGTCGCGTAAACTGGCGCGGGGCCGGAAACCTCCTCACGGCCATTGTCCCGCTCACGGAGAGCTCTTGTGAGGTGAGAGGGAAAGACCACCTGGAGGCAAGTCCGGCAACAGCGACGGCTTATGCAATCGGCATCAAGCCATCTAACAACGCAAGACTGCCGGAAGTGAGATCATTTTCCTCGGAGAGCCAGGCCGCAGCGCATCCTGAGGCATCGGTTCCGGTAGTGGGGTCGTATGTTGTCACCGGCGGCGGGGCTCGAGCAAACTGGAGCGGCGCTGGAAGTCTGCTAACATCCACCTTTCCTTTAGGTCGCCAGTGGGTGGGATCGGCGAAGGACCACTTGAGATCCGCGCCGGCTACTCTCTCCGTTTTCGCCATCGGCATCGGGTATTAAACCGAGGCTACCAAAGGTTGCCCTGGGCCACTTCGCGCGACCTAGGTTTATTAGCGGTTGCACGCCGGTTGCAGGCAACTGCCTCGCTGCCAGTACGATGCGGTTCAAATGCGTACGACGTCGTTTAAGTTGGCTGATGATCTCAGCCACGAACGAACGGGCACTCTGGCGGACTGAAATACACCAGAACGTACTGTTTTAACTGCGTAATTCCTCGATTGCCAAGGTTGGGGTCGAGGGTTCGAATCCCTTCGCCCGCTCCAAATTTTCCCAGCAGTCAGAACTTCGAAGGCCTGTTTTCGGGCTTTTGCGTCGATGGCGGAGGCGATCACTCCGCCCTCGGACGGTTCCTTGCGTTCCGACGAGCTGGTTGCACGTCGAACGCAGTCGCGACGAAGGTTGGCGGAGCCGGCGGGTTTGCCGACGCTCCGTGCTGCCCTGCCCTCCCCACCATATCCTGTCGCCCGAAAAGGCGCTTCGCCGCGCCGGCTTTGGCGCGGGTTTAATGCTTTCTTAGAAGCTCGTCAGCATGGGTGTGCTCGCTGAACGGCGACCTCTGAAGAGAACATGCTCCGTGGCGATGAGAGTTCCTCGATCGAATATCCCGGATGCATTTGTTCGCACCACGGCATTGGAGGGTCTCTATCGGCGCTGGCTCGCGGCCCGCGTCGGCCCTCTGCTGCCGCCTTACGAGGATGTCGCGCTCGGCAGTCTTGGTCAGGTGGCCGAACAGCTTGCCCTCATCGTGCAGGACGCGAGCGGCGGTTTCCAGATCGTGCGGTTCGGCGAGACATTCCGGAAATGGCTGGGCCAGGATGGCGCCGATATCTCGCTCGACGAGCTGAGGCCGGAGCACAAGCTGGCGCTGGGCCAGGTCATCGCGACGGCGCTACGCCAGGGCAAGCCGGGTCAGACGCTGGCGCATGTCGTCAGCAACGGCATCGTCGAGACGTACAACGTCGTGGCATTCCCCCTCGAAAGCCGTTGGGGCCCGCCGGTGATTCTTGCCTGCATGGAGGACCGCAACGAGCGCTACAGCCTCGTCGACACGATGTTCGGCGCGACCGACGAAGGCATGCTCGCGCTGACGGCGATCCGCGACGAAGAGGGACGACCCAGCGACTTCCAGATCATCTCGGTCAACGATGGCGCCTGCCGCCTGCTGCGCCGGACACAGGACAAGCTGCAATGGAAGCGACTGTCCGAAATCGACCTGATGCTAGAGGAATACGGCGTCCTCGCCCATCTCAGGCAGTCGCTCGAGACGGGCCAGCGCCGGCAGTTCGAGATCTCCATTCCGGGCGAGGCGGCGACCCGCCACGTCAAGATCGGCGTCTCGCCGGTGCGGGATCTCCTGTCCGTCACACTCACCGACATCGCCGATGTCAAGGCGCGCGAAGCCTCGTTCCGGTTGCTGTTCGACAGCAACCCGGTGCCGATGTGGCTGTACGACCCGTCGACGCTTTCCTTCCTGCAGGTCAACGACGCCGCCGTTCGGCACTACGGCTACAGCCGCGACGCCTTCCTGGGCATGTCGGTTCTCGACATCAGGCCGGCGGAAACGCGCGAAACGGCACGAGCGGTTCTTAAGGGAATCCAGGAAGGCTACGAGGCCGAAGAGGCCTGGCGGCACGTCAAGGCGGACGGCTCGGAGATCCTCGTCTATCCCTATCTGCGCATGCTCAGCGTCGATGAGCGACCGGCGGTGCTGGTGGCCGTCATGGACGTTACCGAACGCCGCAAGGCCGAGGCGCGCATTGCGCACATGGCCCATCACGACGCGCTCACCAACCTTCCCAACCGGGTCCTGTTCCGCGAGCGGCTCGACCGGGCGCTTGGCGGCATCATGCAGCGGGACGAGAAGCTGGCGATCTTCTGCGTCGATCTCGATCACTTCAAAAGCGTCAACGACACGCTGGGCCATCCGATCGGTGACAAGCTGCTCCAGGCTGTCGCCGATCGCTTCCGCGACTGCCTGGGTGAGCGCGACATCGTCGCCCGTCTCGGCGGCGATGAGTTCGCGGTGATTCAGCCGGCGGTCGGCACGCCTGCGCAGGCCAGCATTCTGGCGCGCCGGCTGATCGAGGCGGCCAGCGCGCCCTACGAGATCGAGGGCCACCAGATCGTCATCGGCACCAGTATCGGCATCGCCCTCGCACCGGGCGATGGCGACGAACCGGACGTCCTGTTGAAGAATGCCGATGTGGCGCTCTATCGGGCCAAGGCCGACGGGCGCAACACCTTCCATTTCTTCGAGCAGGGGATGGACTCGCGGCTGAGAGCCCGGCGCGCGCTGGATCTCGACCTGCGCAATGCCATGGCTGCCGGCGAGTTCGAACTGTATTACCAGCCGGTGATCACCGCCCGATCGAGCACCGTCAGCGGCTTCGAGGCGCTGATGCGCTGGCATCACCCCGAACGCGGCATGGTCTCGCCGGCGGAGTTCATTCCCATGGCCGAGGAGATCGGCCTGATCGTGCCGCTCGGCGAATGGGCGTTGCTGCAGGCGTGCAGGGAGGCCGCGGCCTGGCCGGAAAACCTCAGCATCGCGGTGAACCTCTCGCCGGTCCAGTTCAAGAGCCGCAATCTCGTGCCGGCCGTCATCAACGCCCTCACCTCGTCCGGGCTGGCGGCCAGTCGACTCGAGCTGGAGATTACGGAGTCCGTGCTGTTGCAGGAGAGCGAGGTCAATCTCGCCACGCTGCATCAGTTGCGAGAGCTCGGCGTGCGCATCTCCATGGACGATTTCGGCACGGGCTACTCGTCTCTCGGCTATCTGCGGCGATTCCCCTTCGACAAGATCAAGATCGACCAGTCCTTCATCAAGGAGCTTGCCGAAAACCCCCAGGACGCCGCCATCGTGCGCGCCGTGACGGGGCTGGGCATCAGCCTGGGCATGACGATCACCGCCGAAGGCGTCGAGACGCAGTTCCAGTTCGATCGGCTTCGCCTGGAGGGATGCACCGAAGTCCAGGGTTATCTCTTCAGCCCGCCCAGGCCGGCCAGCGCGCTGGGACCGTTCCTGACCGGTCGCCAGATGACCGAGCTTTCCGGCGCCAGACCCGCGATACTGGCCATCGTGCCGAACGAGGCCCCGCCCTCCGAGCTTTCGTCGCTCCGGCTGCCGCCTCGCGTGGACCAGCTCGTCTCCTAGGTCCTGTCGAGGCGCGGCTCGGCGGAGCGGCAAACCCGCGACGTCCCATTCCCGGATTGCCGAAGTCGGATCGCCGGAGGCCCGCTCTGCCCGCTGATATATCCCCGGGCCCCCGACCTCGCTCGTCCGATCCCGCCCACCCTGTCCGAAGGGGCAGTCAGGCAGGATGCCGCACCGTCCTCACCCCCTTGGCGCGACGTCGTCCACATCGGTCTCCGGCCGGTCGCCGCCGTCGGCGACTTCCTCGTGCCACTGGCCGTCGGCGGTCTCGTAGCTGATGCCGCGGGTTTCGCCGGCGAGCCGCTGGCGCTCGGCGGCGTCCTTGGCAGCAGCGAAGGCGGTGTCGTGGTCGGGGAAGGTTTCGGAGAACACGTCGCCGACCTTGTAGGCCCAGCCGCCGTCGTGCTGGACGATCCGGTAATGCAGTTCGCTCATGGGTCGGCCTTTCATCTGCCTGTGAAGCCCCGAAACGTCGCAGCGGGGCCGCCGTTCCGCCGCCGCCTCGCCTTCGGGCCGGCGCGTCACCATATCAGCGCGATGAACCGATCCCACCCTGTCGTCCGCCGATGTCCCGCACGCTGATCCTCGCCGGCCTGGCGCTGCTCGCGGCCGGCCTGCTCTGGCCGATGCTGCCGCGGCTCGGGCTGTTCCGGCTGCCCGGCGACATCGTCGTCGAGCGCAGCGGCTTCACCCTCTTCGCGCCGGTCACCACGATGATCCTCGCCAGCATCGTCCTGTCGGCCCTGTTCTGGCTGTTCGGCCGCTGACCGCCCCGATGCAGCCCCAGCCCGGTCCTGTCTCCGGCGCCGTCGACGTATGGCTCGGCTTCCTCGCCGACGTGCCGGCGACGCTGGATTCCGCCTATGAACGCCTGCTCGATCCCGGCGAGCGCCTGCGCCATCAACGCTACAAGGTCGAAGGCGCGCGCCGCGAGTTCCTCGTCGGCCGGGCGATGGTGCGCACCGTGCTGTCGCGCTACGCGCCGACCGCACCGGCCGACTGGCGCTTCGAGGCCAACCGATACGGCCGGCCGGCGATCGTCGGGGCGGCGCCCGGGCTCGTCTTCAACCTGTCGCACACACGCGGCCTCGCCGCGCTCGCCGTGGCGCGCGACTGCGACCTCGGCATCGACGTCGAGAGCGCCGACCGCCCGAGCGCCACGCACGATCTCGCCGGCCGGTATTTCTCGCCCACCGAGGCCAAGTTCGTGCGCGCCGGGGGCCCTATGCTGGCCGAGCGGTTCTTCGCCGTCTGGACGCTCAAGGAAGCCTATATCAAGGCGCGCGGCATGGGCCTTGCCCTGCCGCTCGACGGCTTCTCCTACGATCTGGCGGGGACCGAGCCGACCATCGCCTTCCACGAGCACTGCCCCGACGACCCGGCGCGCTGGCGCTTCCTGCGGGCCGGGGTCTCGGACACCCACCGGCTGGCGCTCGCCGTCTCGCCGCAAACGGCCGGTGCCCGGGTCGATTTCCGCCGCATCGTGCCGCTCACCGGCTTCGACGAAGCGATGACGCCCGCTTCCGTCCCGCTCGACGCCCCGGCCGACGGACGAACGGCGTGAAGCTCTACGCCGTCGCCGACCTGCATCTCGGCCATCCCGACAATCGCGAGGCGATCCACGCCATCGAGGCGCGTCCCGATGACTGGCTGATCCTCGCCGGCGATGTCGGCGAGACCGAGCGGCATCTCGACCTCGCCATCGACGCGCTGCAGGACAAATTCCGCCAGCTGGTGTGGGTGCCGGGCAATCACGAGCTCTGGGCGGTCGCCTCGCACGGCACGCCGCTGCAGGGCGAGGCCCGCTACGAGCGTTTCGTCGCCCGCTGCCGCGAGCGCGGCGTCCTCACCCCGGAGGACGACTATCCGGTGATCACGGTGGACGGCACCATGGTGCGCATCGTGCCGATGTTCCTGCTCTACGACTATTCCTTCCGGCCGCCGCATGTGGCGCTGGAAGGTGCCGTCGCCTGGGCCCGCGAGGCGGGGCTGCGCTGCGCCGACGAGAGCCTGCTGGTGGCCGCCCCGCATGCCAGCCGCGGCGACTGGTGCGCTGCCCGGGTCGCCGCCACCGAGGCGCGCCTCGGCGGGCTCGACGCGGCGATCCCCAACATCCTCGTCAATCACTGGCCGCTGCGCCAGGAGCTGGCCCGGCTGCCGCGCATCCCGCGCTTCTCGATCTGGTGCGGCACGACCCGCACCGAGGACTGGCACACCCGCTACAACGCCCGCGCGGTGGTCTCCGGCCACCTGCACATGCCGTCCTCGCGCGTCATCGACGGGGTCGCCTTCGAGGAGGTCTCCTTCGGCTACCCCAAGCAGTGGCGCGGCCGCCGCGAACCCGACGCAGCCTTGCGCCGGATCAGGGTGTGATGGTCGGCCGGTTCCCGGCGCGAGGGCGCACGTCGGCGAACCCCGTAGGCCCGCCTGTCGGGGCCCCGAAGAGCGAAAGAGGCCCCCACATGATCCGGCCTTGACTTAGAGTGCGCTCGAAGGGGTAGCTGTATCCGCGTCGTGACGAGAAAGGGACCCATGAAGATCGGCGAGCTCGCGAGACGGTCTGGTTTGTCGGCCCACACGCTTCGCTATTACGAGCGGATCGGGCTGCTTCCCTATGCCGATCGTGACCGCTCGGGACAGCGGGACTACGACGCGGCCATCCTGACGTGGATCGAATTTCTCGGCCGCCTGAAGACGACCGGGATGCCGATCAGCCAGATGCTGCGCTACGCCGCGCTCCGTGCGGAAGGTGACGCGACCGGACCGGCGCGCCGGCAGATGCTCGAAGACCATCGCGAGCGTGTCCGGACCCATGTCGCCGAACTGCAGGCCTGCCTTCTCGTCCTCGATACCAAGATCGCTGGCTATCCCGGCGGTATCAAGGAGACGAAAGACCATGACGCACCCCCAGGCAGAAGACGAAAGCCGCTTCGAGCGCGGGCGGAAGGCACTCTCGCGGATTGACGGCGAAGGCGGCGAGAAGGTCGTTGCTTCCCTGGCCGACATCGCCCCGGATTTCGCGCGGTACCTCATCGAATTCCCGTTCGGCGACATCTACTGCCGCCCCGGGCTTGATCTGCGCAGTCGCGAGATCGCGACCATCGCCGCGCTCACGGCGATGGGGAACGCTGCCCCGCAGCTCAAGGTACATGTCGAAGCAGGGCTGAATGTCGGGCTGACCCGCAGCGAGATCGTCGAGGTCATCATGCAGATGGCCGTCTATGCCGGCTTCCCCGCCGCCCTCAACGGTCTCTTTGCGGCCAAGGAGGTGTTCGCCCTTCGCGAAGAAGGATCCGGCACGGAAGACATCGTGAGAAGCTGAACCGAACGACCGGTTGAGGGGGCGGCGCCGCGTGTCCGAGGCGCCCGCCGCCTCATCCGGCGCCCATCCCGGGTAGATCTTTCGCTTCCCTGACGAAACCCGAGCAATCCATGCGTCGCCGGCAGCCGGCCGGCCTCCTATCTCTGGGCCTGACACACGCATTCCCGGAGACATTCATGTCGCAGATCACCATGGCCGGCCGCCCCGGCGGTGCCGTGAGCCCCGCCGTCTGGGTTGCCCTCGGCCTCGGCCTCGTCGGCGCGTTCGCCCTCGCGCTGGGCCAGAGCCCGCGCATCGCGGCGCTCTTCGTCGTCGGCGGCGCCTTCGGACTCGTCCTCTACCACGCCGCCTTCGGCTTCACCTCGGCCTGGCGCAACTTCATCCGCGACGGTCGCGGCCGCGGCCTGCGGGCGCAGATGGTGATGCTGGCCATCGCCGTCGCGCTGTTCTTCCCGGCGCTCGCCGCCGGCAGCCTGTTCGGCCAGGAGGTGTCGGGCTTCGTCTCGCCGGTCGGCGTGTCGGTGCTGGTCGGCGCCTTCATGTTCGGCATCGGCATGCAGCTCGGCGGCGGCTGCGCCTCCGGCACGCTCTACACCGCCGGCGGCGGCAATGCCCGCATGCTGATTACCCTGGCGTTCTTCATCGTCGGCTCGCTGCTCGCGACGATCCATTTCGACTGGTGGATGGCGCTGCCGGCCTTCGAGCCGGTCTCGATCGTCGAGACCTTCGGCGCGCCGCTCGGCATCGTCCTGTCGCTGGCGCTCTTCGCGGTGATCGCGGCGGTGACGATACTCGTCGAGAAGCGCCGGCATGGCGGGCTGGAGCAGGCCGAGCCGACCAAGCGGGAAGGTCTCGCCCGCTTTGCCCGCGGCCCCTGGCCGCTGGTCGCCGGCGCCATTGCCCTCGCCCTGCTCAACTTCGCCACGCTGGCGCTGGCCGGCCGGCCCTGGGGCATCACCTCGGCCTTCGCCCTGTGGGGCGCCAAGCTGTCGCAGTTCGTCGGCGTCGAGCCATCGGCCTGGTTCTACTGGCAGCAGCCGGCCAACGCGACGGCGCTCGCCTCCAACATCTTTTCCGACATCACCTCGGTGATGAATTTCGGCATCATCCTCGGTGCGCTGCTCGCCTCGGCGCTGGCCGGCCGATTCGCGCCGAACTTCGCCATCCCGAAGCGCTCGGTGCTGGCGGCGGTGGTCGGCGGGCTGCTGCTCGGCTATGGCGCCCGCATCGCCTTCGGCTGCAATATCGGCGCCTATTTCGGCGGCATCGCCTCGGGCAGCCTGCATGGCTGGCTGTGGCTGGTCGCGGCCTTCGCCGGCTCGACCCTCGGCGTCCGGCTGCGGCCGTTCTTCTTCGCCGACGAGCGCCCGCACGTGACCAAGGACGCCTGACCCTCCCGTCGCATTCGGACGACCCTGAAGCCGCCGCGATCCCTCGCGGCGGCTTTTTATTTTGTGAATCCAAGGAATCCAGTCCTCTCCGGCCTCACCCTTGGTCCCCTCTCCAGACTCCGCTTGACTCTCCTCGGGCCCTCTGGAATCCATAGGAACATATCAGGAACAAACCTCTTGCCGAGGCGGAACGGCCGCAAAGCCCTGCGGACGAAGGAGAATCCTATGGCCTCGACCGATCTGTCCTCGCTGTACCGCGCCGGGGGAGACGCCGCTGCGCGTCCGCCCGGCGCCGGTGGGGTTTCTAGGAATCATGCCCTTGCCGGGCTCAAGGCGCGGATCGCCGCGATCGAGGGCGAGCCGGTCTGCCGGCTGGAGAACCCGGACGGCGGCGGCCGCGACCAGGTGGCGCGGCGCAGCGCGCTGGCGCTCACCTCGCTCGGCTGCCCCGAGGCGGACGCCGCCCTCGGCGGCGGCTTTCCCACCACCGGCCTCAGCGAGATCCATCTCGACGAGACGCGTGACGGCGGCACGCTTTCGGGCTTTGCCATGGCCCTCGCCATCCGCTTCGGCGCCCGGCCGGGCCGGCCGCTGCTGTGGATCGGCGATGCCCTCGCCTTTGCCGAGGCGGGCCTGCCCTACGGGCCCGGCCTTGCCGGCTTCGGCCTCGACCCCGCCGCGCTCTGCCTGGTGCGCACGAAGCGGCTGGAGGAAGCCGCCTGGGCCGCCGAGGAGGCCGCCGCCTCCCCGGCGCTGGCGATGGCGATCCTCGAGATCCGCGGCAATCCGGCCCGGCTGGGGCTGGAAGGCACGCGGCGGCTGCATCTGCGGGCCAGAGCCGCCGGCCTGCCGCTATTGCTGCTGCGCCAGAGCGCCCGGGCCGAGGCCACCGCCGCGCCGCTGCGGCTGCGCATCCGGCCGGGACCCGCCGCGCCCGTCGCCGATCTCGCCGGCGAGCGGCGGCTGATCGGCGATCCGGTGTTTGCCGTGGCGGTGGAAAAATCCCGCGCCGGCCGTCCCCACGATGTTCTCCTGGAGTGGAAATCCGATGAGCGACGTTTCGATGCCGCGCAGCCGGCGGCCGCGCTTTCTCGCCGTGTCGCTGCCGAAACTCTCGACCGACCGGATCCGGCGCGCGCGGATGGGGCGGTTCTGGCGCTCCGCCGCACCGGCTGAGGCGGCAGCGGCACCGCTGGCGCTCTACGCGCCGGTCGGCAGCGCCTTTCACATCGCCGCCGTCTGCGACCGCGCCGAGGCGCTGGGCCTCGTCCCCGGAACCGGGCTCGCCGAGGCGAAGGCGCGCTTCCTGGGGCTGGAGACGCTGCCGGCCGAACCCGATGCCGACCGACGGCTGCTCGAGGCGGTGGCCGACTGGTGCGACCGCTATACGCCGCTGGTCGCGCTCGATCCGCCGGCCGGGCTGGTGCTCGACATTTCCGGCTGCGCGCATCTCTTCGGTGGCGAGAAGGCGCTGATGGACGATCTCCTGGCCCGGCTGTTCCACCAGGGATTCCGCGCGACGGCGGCGATCGCCAGCCATGCCGGCACCGCTCTGGCGCTGGTTGGGCATGGCGACCGGCCCTGCGTGCCGGCCGGGGGCGAGCGCGCCGCGGTGCTCGCCTTGCCGGTCGCCGCCCTTCGTCTCGCGCCGGATCTCGAGGCGATGCTGCAGCGGCTCGGGCTGAAGAATGTCGGCGCGCTGCTTTCGCTGCCGCGCGCCGGCCTCGCCAGGCGTTTCGGCGCCGGACTGCTCGAACGGCTCGACGAAGCGGTGGGCCTCGCCGAGCGGCCGATCGGCCCGCGCCGGCCGGTCCCGGCGCTGCTCGCCGAGCGCCCGCTGTTCGAGCCGATCAGCCTGGTCGAGGATGTCGAGCGCATCCTGTTCTGCCTCGCGGAGCGGCTGAAAATCGATCTTGAACGCCGCGGCGAGGGCGCGCGGCGGCTGGAACTGTCGCTGTTCAGGGTCGACGGGGCGGTCAACCGCCTGATGGTCGGCGCGGCCCGGCCGGTGCGCGAGCCGTCGCGGATCCTGCGGCTGTTCCGCGAGCGGATGAAGGGTCTGGGCGAGGATTTCGACGCCGGCTTCGGCTACAACCTCGTCAAGCTGGCGGTGCACGACACCGAGACGATGGCCGAGATCCAGACCGATCTGTCCGGCGAGAGCGGCGGCGAGGACGGCTTTGCCGGGCTGGTCGACCGGCTCGGCGCGCGGCTCGGCGAAGCGCAGGTGCTGCGGCTGAAGCCGGGGGCCAGCCACCGTCCCGAGCGCGCCGGCAGCTGGCGGCCGGTGACGGCCGCGGCGCCGGCGCCCTGGCTGGCCGCAGCCGTCGGGGCCGCCGCCGCGCCGCGGCCGCTGCGCATGCTGGCGGTGCCGGAGCCGGTCGAGGCGAGCTTCGAGGTACCCGACGGCGCGCCGCTGAAGTTCCGCTGGCGCCGGGCGCTGCACGTGGTGCGCCGCGCCGAGGGGCCGGAGCGCATCGCCGCCGAATGGTGGCGCGAGGCGGATGCGGCGACGCGCGACTATTACCGGGTGGAGGACGATGCGGGGCGGCGCTTCTGGCTGTTCCGCGAAGGAAGAGCCGATCCCGAGATCGATCCCGAGCTGCAGATCCCGGACGGTCGGCCCGCCTGGTTCATGCACGGGCTCTTCGCATGAGGATCGACCCCTACCGCCCGCCGCGGCCGTTTTTCGAGATCGGCGTCGCCAGCTGCTTCTCCTTCCTCGCCGGCGCCTCGCAGCCGGAGGAACTGGTCGTGACCGCGCACCGACTGGGCCTTGCCGGCCTCGGTCTTGCCGACCGCAACAGCCTCGCCGGCGTGGTGCGGGCCTATCAGGCGGCCAAGGAGGCGGCGCTGCCCTATGCGCCCGGCGCCCGGCTGGTGTTTGCCGACGAAACGCCCGACATCTTCGCCTATCCGCGCGACAGGGCCGGCTGGGGCCGGCTCTGCCGGCTGCTCAGCCGCGGCAATCTGCGCACCGAGAAGGGCGACTGCATCCTGACCCTGCCCGACCTGCTGGAATGGGGCGGGGACATCAACCTTGCGCTGCTGGCGCCGGCGGCGCTCGGCGGCGGCACCGAGGCCGAGCCCGTCGAGGCGGCGGTCGGCGCCTCTCTCGATGCCCTCGCCGAAGCCTTTCCGCAGCGTGTCTGGCTGGCCGCGGCGCCCGCCCATGACGGGCTCGACCCGCGCCGCCTCGCCCGCGCCGCGCGGCTTGCCGAACGCTGCCGGACCCCGCTTCTCGCCACCAACGACGCCTTCTACCACGCCCCCGGCCGCCGCAGGCTGAAGGACGTGATGACCGCGATCGCCGCCCACGTGCCGATCGCCGAGGCGGGCACCATCCTCACACGGAATGCCGAGCGCCACCTCAAGGCCCCGCGCGAGATCGAGCGGCTGTTCCGCCACCATCCGGCCGCGATCGAAAATGCCGGGCATTTCTTCGCAGGACTCGGCTTCGACCTGAAGAGCCTCTCCTACGAATATCCCGACGAGGCCCTTAGCCTGACCCGCAGCCCGGAAGAGGAGCTGCGCTTCCTCGCCCATGAAGGGGCGAAATGGCGCTATCCGCAGGGCGTGCCCGAGAGCGTCACCACCCAGATCGACTACGAGCTGAAGATCATCGCCGAGCTGAAATACGAGCCGTATTTCCTCACCGTCCACCACATCGTCCGCCACGCCCGCGAGCGCGGCATCCTCTGCCAGGGCCGCGGCTCGGCCGCCAATTCCGTCGTCTGCTTCGCCATCGGCATCACCGAGGTCTCGCCGGAGCGCGCCGGCCTGCTGTTCGAGCGCTTCATCTCGTCGGACCGGCGCGAGCCGCCGGACATCGACATCGATTTCGAGCACGAGCGCCGCGAGGAGGTGATCCAGTACATCTTCGAGCATTACGGCCGCGACAACGCCGCGCTCGCCGCCACCGTCATCACCTATCGTGCCCGCTCCGCGGCGCGCGAGGTCGGCAAGGCGTTCGGCCTGTCGCAGGACGCGGTCGCGGCCCTCTCGGGCTCGGTCTGGGGCTATCACGCCGGCGATCTCGGCGACCGGGAAGCCGCCGCCGCAGGCCTTTCCGCCAGCGATCCGACCACCGCCAACGTGTTGAAATACGCCGCCGAGATCGCCGGCTTCCCGCGCCATCTCTCCCAGCATGTCGGCGGCTTCGTCATCACCAGGGGGCGCATCGACGAGGTCGTGCCGATCCTCCACAGCGCCATGGAGGGGCGCACCATCGTCGAGTGGGACAAGGACGACCTCGACGAGCTCGGCATCCTCAAGATCGACATCCTGGCGCTCGGCATGCTGTCCTGCCTGCGCCGCGCCTTCGACCTGCTCGAGGCCCATTACGGCCGGAGGGTGACCCTCGCCGAGCTCTCGGAGTCGCAGGATGATAAGCCGACTTACGAGATGATCCGCCGGGCCGACACGCTGGGCGTCTTCCAGATCGAGAGCCGGGCGCAGATGACCATGCTGCCGAAGCTCCGGCCCGACTGCTTCTACGACCTCGTCATCGAGGTGGCGATCGTGCGGCCGGGTCCCATCCAGGGCGACATGGTCCACCCCTATCTGCGCCGCAAGATGGGGCTGGAAGAGGTGACCTACCCAAAACCGGAACTCAAAGAGGTACTGGGCCGCACCCTCGGCGTGCCGCTGTTCCAGGAACAGGCGATGAAGATCGCCATCGTCGCCGCCGGCTTCACCCCCAACGAGGCCGACCGGCTGCGCCGGGCCATGGCGACCTTCCGCCGGGTCGGCACCATCCACACCTTCCAGAAGAAGATGGTCGAGGGCATGGTCGACCGCGGCTACGAGCGCGACTTCGCCGAGCGCTGCTTCAAGCAGATCGAGGGATTCGGCGAATACGGCTTTCCCGAAAGCCACGCCGCCTCCTTCGCGCTGCTGGTCTACGCCTCCTGCTGGCTGAAATGCCATTATCCGGACGTCTTCGCGGCCGCCCTCCTCAACGCCCAGCCGATGGGCTTCTACGCCCCGGCGCAGATCGTCCGGGACGCCAGCGAGCACGGCGTCGAGATGCGGCCGGTCGACGTCAACCATTCGGCCTACGACCAGACGCTGGAGGAAGCCCCTTTCGATCCCCGCCGCGTCAAGCCGCGCCACCATTCGATGCAGGGCGTGATCAAGACGCGCCATGCCGTGCGGCTCGGCTTTCGCCAGGTGAAGGGTCTCGGCGAGGCCGAGATGACGGCGCTGGTGGCGGCGCGCAGGGCCGGCTACGATTCGGTCCGCGACCTCTGGCTGCGCTCCGGGCTGAAGCGCGCGACGATCGAGCGGCTGGCCGATGCCGACGCCTTCGGCTCGCTCGGCCTTTCCCGCCGCGACGCGCTCTGGGCCTGCCGGGCGCTCGATCCGAACGGCGCCGCCGAGCGGCTGCCGCTGTTCGAACGTGCGGCGGCAGCCGATCTGCAGGTCGAGCCGGATGCGCATCTGCCGCCGATGCCGGTCGGCGAGGAGGTGATCAACGACTACCGCTTCCTGTCGCTGTCGCTGAAGGCGCATCCGGTCTCCTTCGTGCGACGCGAGCTCGACGCCCTGCGGGTCATGCCGGACGAGAAGCTGGAGCGGCACGCCTCCGGCAGCCGCGTCAGCGTCGCCGGCCTCGTCCTCGTGCGCCAGCGGCCGGGCTCGGCCAAGGGCGTCATCTTCATGACCATCGAAGACGAGACGGGCGTTGCCAACATCATCGTCTGGCCGAAAACCTTCGAGCGCTTCCGGCCGATCGTGCTCGGCGCCCGCTTCGTGCGGGTGGACGGCCGGATGCAGGCCGATCACGGCGTCATCCATGTCGTGGCGGAGACGATCACCGACCTCACGCCGCTGCTGATGGGCGTCGCCCGCGGCGACTTCCCGGCCAATGCCGGTCTCGCGCCGGCCGACCACGTCCGCAACCCGCTGCGCAAGCCTCAGCCGCGGACTCCGGTTGAGGCCGGCCCGGCGACGACCGCGCCGCAGGCCGCCTTCCTCGAAAGCTCGCTCGGCGCTGCCCTGGCGCGGGCCGACGAGGTGCGCCGTCCGGTCGACGAGGGCCGCCTGCAGAAGCAGCTGATGCACCGGCATCTGCGCATGGTCGTGGCCGGCCGCGGCCCGCCCGGCGCCGCCAACGACCGCGAGGTCCGGCAGGTCCTGCCGAAGGGACGGAATTTCCAGTAAGGCCGGTTTCGGCCACCTGCCGGGGTGGCCGAAACCACGCAGCCTGCTAGTTAACGCAATGCGGCAGAAATCGGGCCGCGCGGGGGAAAGGAAAATCATGCGGCGAAAGCAGCCGAGCCGATCGCAGCGGACGATCCATGCTGCTCGCCCAGCCGAAACCCCGCCTCAGGCCACTGCCCCGGCCCCCCTCGCCGCCGTTTCGCTCGCCGGGCTCCTGAGCGGCTGCACCGGACCGCAATCCGCCTTTGCCGGCGCCGGCAGCGAGGCCGAAAACGTCGCCTTCCTGTTCTGGGTCATGCTGGTGGGCGCCGTCGTGATCTGGGTCCTCGTCATCGGCTTCAGCATCTTCGTCACCAAGGCGCGTCCGGGAGCCTTCAGCGAAGCCGCGGGACTCAGGCTGATCATCTGGGGTGGCGGCGTCTTTCCGGTCGTCGTCCTCGCCGCCCTCCTGACCTGGGGCTTGTCGATCATGCCGGATTTCCGCCGCGAGGCCGACGGCCCGACCATCGCGGTCTCGGCCGAGCGCTTCTGGTGGCGCGTCGCCTACGATGTCGAGGGCGAACCGGGCGTCGCCAAGAGCCTGCCTCCCGGCGGCGTCGAGAGCGCCAACGAGATCTGGCTGCCGGTCGGCCGCCGCTCCGAGATCCTGCTCGGCAGTCCCGACGTCATCCATTCGCTGTGGGTGCCCGCCATCGCCGGCAAGACCGACGCGATCCCCGGCCGGGTCAACCGCCTTGTGCTCGAGCCGACGCGCGAGGGCGTCTACCACGGCGTCTGCGCCGAGTTCTGCGGCGACGCCCACGCGCAGATGGGCTTCCGCGTCGTCGCCGTGCCGCAAGCCGAGTATGACGCCCACGTCGCCCACCAGGCCGAACCCGCCGCCGTGACCAGCGGCCCGGGGCTGGACCTCTTCCTGTCGAGCGGCTGCGGCGCCTGCCACACCGTGCGCGGCACGCCGGCGGACGGCGCGGTCGGGCCCGACCTCACCCATGTCGCCGGGCGCCGCACCATCGGCGCCGGCCTGCTGCCGACGACCGAGGCCAGCATCGCCGCCTTCATCCACTCGCCCAACCACGTCAAGCCGGGCGTCGAGATGCCCGCCTTCGGCGCCTTGCCCGACACCGAGATCGCCGCCATCGCCGGCTGGCTGGGAGCCCTGCGATGAGCGACGCCCGTTTCGGCATTCCGGGGATCACCGGCGCGACCCATGCCGACCAGGAGGATCCGGCGGTCCGCCAGGGCCAGGAGGCGCGCCTCGCCAAGGTCTGGGAGGCGCCGAAGGGCTGGCGCTACTGGTCGGCGGTCAACAACACCGAAGTCGGCATCTGGTACACCGCCACCGCCTTCGCCTTCATGCTGTTCGCCGGCGTGCTCGGCCTGATGATGCGGGTGCAGCTGGCGGTCCCGGAGAACGACTTCCTCTCCGCCAATCTCTACAACCAGGCCTACACGCTGCACGGCACGGTGATGATGTTCCTGTTCGCCGTGCCAATCTTCGAGGCGGTGGCGATCGTCATCCTGCCGCAGATGCTGGGGGCCCGCGACCTGCCGTTCCCGCGGCTCTCGGCCTTCGGCTACTGGTGCTTCCTGATCGGCGGCGTCTTCGTCTGCGGGTCGATCTTCTTCTCCTCGGCGCCGACCAGCGGCTGGTTTATGTATCCGCCGCTGACCACCCAGGAGCGCTTCACCCCCGGCTACGGGCCGGACATCTGGCTGCTCGGCCTCTCCTTCATCGAGGTGGCCTCGATCGCCGCGGCGGTGGAGCTGATCGTCGGCACGCTGAAATGCCGGCCGCCCGGCATGCGGCTCAACCTGATGCCGCTCTATGCCTGGTACGTGCTGGTGGTCGCCGGCATGATCCTCTTCGCCTTCCCGCCGCTGATCGCCGGCGACATCCTGTTCGAGCTCGAGCGGCTGTTCAACTGGCCGTTCTTCGACCCGGAGCGCGGCGGCGATCCGATCCTCTGGCAGCACCTGTTCTGGATCTTCGGCCACCCCGAGGTCTACATCGTCTTCCTGCCGGCGATCGCCCTCCTGGCGATGATCGTCCCGACCTTCGCGCAGCGCCCGTTGCTCGGCTATTCCTGGATCGTGCTCGCCGCCGTCGGCACCGGCTTCCTGTCCTTCGGCCTGTGGGCCCACCACATGTACACGACGGGCCTTCCGTCGATCTCGCTCGGCTTCTTCTCCGCCGCCTCCGAGGCAGTGGCGATCCCCACCGGGGTGCAGATCTTCGTCTTCCTGGCGACGCTGCTCACCGGCCGGGTGATCTATTCGGTGCCGATGCTGTTCGTCTCCGGCGCCCTGGCGATCTTCGTCCTCGGCGGGCTGACCGGCGTGATGGTGGCGATCGTGCCCTTCGACTGGCAGGCCCACGACACCTATTTCGTCGTCGCGCACCTGCACTACGTGCTGATCGGCGGCATGCTGTTCCCGGTGGTGGCGGGCATCTACTACTACTGGCCGATGATCACCGGCCGCAAACTGTCGGACCGGCTGGGCAAGGTCGCCTTCTGGTTGATGTTCGTCGGCTTCAACCTGGCCTTCCTGCCGATGCACTGGTCGGGCCTGATGGGCATGCCGCGCCGCGTCTGGACCTATCCCGCCGGCCTCTCCCTCGACCTGCCGAACCTGCTCTCCTCGATCGGCGCCTTCGTCTTCGCCGCCGGTTTCCTCGTCGTGGTGTTCGAGGCGCTGCGTCCGCGCGGCCACCTTCCCTACGCCCCGCGCAACGTCTGGAACGCCGGCACGCCGGAATGGCTGGCCGATACCGATGACAAGGGCTGGGGCGTCCGCTCGATCCCGCTGATCACCACCCGCTATCCGCTCTGGGAACAGCCGAACTTCGTCGACGACGTCGACAAGGGGCGGTTCTACCTGCCCGACGCCGAGGAGATGCAGCGCGAGACGCTGGTCACCGGCGTGCTCGACGCGACGCCCGCGCAGTGCCTGCGCGTGCCCGGCCCGACCTTCATGACGTTCTGGGCGGCGGTCCTGCTCGGCGCCGTGTTCATCTTCGCCACCTTCCACTGGTGGCTGGCGACGATGGTCTCGATGGTGCTGGCCACCGGCGCGATCATCCTCTGGCTCTGGCGCGGCACCGCCATCATCCCGGAGAAGCCGACCAAGGATGTCGGGCGCGGCCTGACGCTGCCGCTCTACGTCTCGGGGCCACGATCGGTCGGCTGGTGGGCGATGCTGATCACCATGATCGGCGACAGCACCGCCTTCCTGTCGCTAGTCTTCGGCTATTATTTCTTCTTCACCATCCACGTCGACTTCCCGCCGGCCGATGCCGACGGACCCGGCCTGTTCTGGCCGCTCACCGCCCTGGCCCTCGTGCTGGCGGCATGGCTCGCGGCGCAGCTGGCGTTGCGGATCAACCGGGCCGGCGGGGTGGGCGCGGCGCGGCTGCTGATGGCCGGCGGCGGCGTCCTTTCGCTCGCCGGCGGAGCGGCGCTGGTCTACGCACCCTTCGTCACCGGCCTCGACCCGGTGACGCATGTCTACCCGGCAACGGTTTGGGTGCTGGCCATCTGGACGTCGGTGCACGCTGCCGTCGGCGCGCTGATGCTGTTCTACTGCCTCGCCCGGTCGCTGGCCGGACGCATGACGCCCGTGCACGACATCGACATATCCAATGTCGCGCTCTACTGGCACTTCATGGCGGCAACGGCGGCGATCGCCGTCGCCACCGTCGCCCTGTTCCCGCTGGCAGTCTGAGGAGGCGCGGATGAACACGCCGAAGCAGACCCAGGATACGCTCTGGACGCTGATCATCGCGCCCACCGTCTGGGCCCTGCACTTCCTGCTCTGCTACATCGTCGCGGCCTTCCAGTGCGCACCGAATGTCGAGGTGTTCGAGCCGATCGGCGGAACCCGCGCCCTGGTTGCAGGACTGACGGCCGTGGCGCTGGCGATCATCGCGCTGGTGTTCCGCCGCTCGCTGGGCGAGTGGCGCGGCCATGGGCGCGGCTTCAGGCACGATGCCGATTCCGATCTCGACCGCGAGCGCTTCCTCGAGTTCTCGACGCTGCTGCTCGCCGCCTTGTCCTTCGTGGCGGTGATCTTCGTCGCCCTGCCGGCCGTCTTCAACGTGGACTGCCGATGAGCCGCGCCCGGTCCCCCTCCCGCGCCGCCGCCCTCCCGGCAGCGATCCTTGGTGCGCCTGCGGGGCATTCCGTCGTGCAAGCCTGGCCGCTGGCCGCCGGCGCGCTGCTGCTCGCGCTGCTCTGGCTCGGGCCGCTGCCGGTTCGCGCCGAGGGCTCCTTCGCCGCGCACATGGTCATGCACATGGGCGTCGTCGCGCTGGCCGCGCCGCTTCTCGCCGTCGGCCTTGCCCGCATGCTTCCCGCCGCGGTGGCGAAGCTGACGCCTGCCGTCGCCATCGTCGCGTCCCTTGCCGAGTTCGCCGCCGTCTGGGCTTGGCACGCGCCGGCGCTGCACGACGCGGCGCGCGCCGAGGCTTCCGTCTTCGTGCTCGAGCAGGCCTCGTTCCTGGCCGTCGGCCTCCTGGTTTGGACCAGCGCCATCGGCGCGGCGGGCAGCCTGCGGCCGGCGGCGCGGGCGGCGGGCATCGGCGCCCTGCTCGTCACCTCGATGCACATGACGCTGCTGGGCGGGCTGCTGCTCTTCGCGCCGCGCCCGCTCTACGCCTGCGCCGCGCTCTGCGCCCCGGCGGCGACCCTGACGCCGCTCGGCGACCAGCAGCTCGGCGGCGCCATCATGCTGGCGGCCGGCGGCAGCGCCTATCTGGCCGGCGGCCTCGTGCTGCTCGCCTCGATCCTGCGCGATCCCGCGCCGGCGCAAGGCGGGAGCAACTGATGCGCATCGACTTCGTCGCCACCTGGAAGACCGTCCTCGCCGCGATCGCCGGCGCGGTCGCCCTCGCCTTCGCCGTCAGCCTGTCCGGCCTCGTGCCGATCGCCGCCTCGTCCGGGCATTTCGGCCCGGTCGGCTGGTTCCTGCATTTCACCATGCAGAACGTCGTCGACCGCCAGTCGATGCTGATCGACGTCCCGGACGACATCGACCTCGACGATCCGGCACTGGTGCGCCGGGCCGCCGGCCATTTCGCCACCGGCTGCGCCCCCTGCCACGGCGCGCCGGGCGTGCCGCAGTCGCCCGTCGTCCTGTCGATGACTCCGGCGCCGCCCCGGCTCGAGGAAAAGATCCCCGAATGGGAGGACCGCGAGCTCTTCTGGATCGTCAAGCACGGGATCAAGTATTCCGGCATGCCGGCGTGGCCGGCCCTGGACCGCGACGACGAGGTGTGGGCGCAGGTCGCCTTCCTGCGCGCCCTGCCGGCCATGACGCCGCAGATCTATGCCGACCTGGCGCTGGGCGGCGCACGCCCGATCCTGGAGCTCGAAGCCGGCGGCGAGACCCTCGCCGGCCTCGACGGCATCGTCGAGGAAGCGCTCGCCGACTGCGCCCGCTGTCACGGTCGCGAGGGCCTCGGCGCGGGTGCGGATGCGTCCGGCCGCGCCTTTCCGCCGATCGCCGGCCAGCCGGCGCCCTATCTCCTCGCGACGCTGCTGGCTTTCGCCGAGGGCGAGCGCCATTCCGGCTTCATGCAGCCGCCGGCGACGCGCTATTCGCCGGAGGTGCTGGCGCGGCTTGCCGCCTGGTATGCCGACCAGCCAACGCCGGGCGAAGCCGGGCTGGCCCCGATGGCGGGAATCGACGGAACCGAACCGGCTGCGGCCGGCGCACCCGCCGACTGGCAGGGCCTGCCGCTTCCTGAGCGCGAGGACGGCATCCCGGCGCAGATCCTGCCGGCAAAGGCCCGCTCGGAAAACCAGCTGGTTCCGGCCGCGGCCGCCGGCGGCCCGCCCGAGGACCGGCCGGCGCTTCTCGCCCTCGGCCGCCTGATCGCCGAGCGCGGCATTGCCTCGCGCAAGATCCCGGCCTGCGAGAGCTGTCATGGGGCGGCCGGGCGCGAACGCGAGCCGCTGTATCCCTATCTCGCCGGCCAGCCGGAATGGTACGCGCGAACCCACCTGCATCTCTGGAAGGAAGGGGAGCGCGGCGGCACGCCGCTCTCCCACGTGATGGGGAAGATCGCGGTCAACATGACCGACGAGCAGATCGATGCGGTCGCCGCCTGGTACGCCTCCCTGCCGACGGGCCGGTGACGCCCGGGCTTTTATCCGCGGTGCCGGACGCCTAGATGGGCGGCGAGACGAGGCAGGAAGGGCACGACGCATGACGGCTGGAAACGACGCAACCGGCTGGCGCGGCCGCATGGCCCCCGGCCTCGACGACATCGAGGCGCTGGCGATCGAGGCCTATGCGGAACTGCCCGAGGCCTTCCGCGCGCTCTGCGGCGACATCCGGTTCCTGGTCGCCGACTTCCCCGACGACGACGTCGTCAGGGAGATGGAGCTGGAGAGCCCGTTCGACATTCTCGGCCTGTTCGAGGGCCGCGGCGTCGGCGAACTGGCGACGCCGGTCACCGGGGAACTGCCGAATCGCATCCTGCTCTACCGCCGGCCGATGCTCGACTACTGGGCCGAGCACGAGGAGACGCTGGACTATCTCGTCCGGCACGTGCTGATCCACGAGATCGGCCACCATTTCGGCCTGTCGGACGACGACATGGAGACGCTGGAGGCGAATGCCGACTGACCGGGCTGCGCGGCGCCTACTGCTCGCCGAGCTTCATCGCCGGGTCGTAGTCCTTGCCCTCGACGGTCTTGGTCACCGCCTGGCCGCAGCGCATCCTGCCGCTCGCGGCATCGAAGGCATAGGTCGGGGAGCCGTGCAGCGCCCATCCCCTGGACAGCGCCAGCGAAACCTTGTGGCAGAAGGCGGCATCGTCCTCGCCGGTGAGCAGTCGGTAGAGCTTCATGGGCGGGAGCTTCCTTCCGTGCGTCGATGGTCGGTGGCCGTGATCGCGGCCTGGACGGCGAGCAGCTGCCGCGCCTGCTCGAGATGCAGCCGCTCAACCATCCGCCCGTCGATCTGGATGACGCCCTTGCCTTCGTTCGACGGATCGGCAAAGGCCGCCACGACGCGCTCGGCCCCGGCCACGGCCTCGGGCGACGGCCCGAAGGCGGCGTTGGCGGGGGCGATCTGCGCCGGGTGGATCAGCGTCTTGCCGTCAAAGCCCATGCGTCGGCCGGCCGCGCACTCGGCTTCGTAGCCGGCAATGTCGCGGAAGTCGGCATAGACGCCGTCGAGCACCGACAGGCCGTGGGCCTTTGCCGCAAGCACGATCTGCATCAGCCAGGGCAGCAGTTCCGCCCGGCCCTGCCCCGGCTCGATCCCGGTCGACAGCGCGATGTCGTTCGGCCCCACCACCAGGGCGTCGAGGCGGCAGCGCGGCGCGGCGGCGGCCAGTTCGGCGACGTTCAGGATGCCGCGGGGCGTCTCGACCATCGCCCAGAGCCGCAGCGACGGCGGGGCATCGGTCTCGGCCAGCGCGTCGGCGACCTGGCGCAGCCCGGCGACGGTCTCCACCTTGGGCAGCAGGATCGCATCCACCCCGGCGCCCCGTGCCATCAGCAGATCCTCGGTCCCGTGGGAACTGTCGAGCGGATTGATGCGCACGATCCGCTCGCCCGGAAAGCGGCTCGCGGCGAGATGGTCGCGCAGCCGCTCGCGCGCCGCATCCTTCTCCTGCGGCGCCGCCGAATCCTCGAGGTCGTAGATCAGCCCGTCGGCGGCAAGCGAGACGGATTTCTCCAGCGCGCGGGCGTTGGCGGCGGGCACGAACAGCAGCGATCGGCGGGGGCGCGGAGCAAGGGTCATGCGTCCTCTTCGCCGATTCACGTGAAACAGGCAATCGCCGCGGCAGCCTGCGGAGTTTGCCCCGCCCGCCCGAGATGCTATTGCCCTGCCATGTGAGCCGTCACGCCAGGGAAGGATAGCGGGGATGCAGAAATTCGACACGCTGACGGGGATCGCCGCCCCGCTACCGATGGTCAATGTCGACACCGACATGATCATCCCGAAGGACTATCTGAAGACGATCAAGCGCACCGGCCTCGGCAGCGGCCTGTTCGCCGAGATGCGCTACCGCGACGACGGCTCGGAGAACCCCGACTTCGTCCTCAACCTGCCCGCCTACCGCCAGGCCAGCATCCTCGTCGCCGGCGACAATTTCGGCTGCGGCTCCTCGCGTGAGCACGCGCCCTGGGCGCTGCTCGACTTCGGCATCCGCTGCGTGATCTCCACGTCCTTCGCCGACATCTTCTACAACAACTGCTTCAAGAACGGCATCCTGCCGATCCGCGTCACGCCCGAGCAGCTGGCGCTGCTGATGGACGACGCCGAGCGCGGCGCCAACGCGCGCCTCACCGTCGACCTCGTGTCGCAGACGATCAGCGGCCCCGACGGCGGCACGATCGGCTTCGAGATCGACCCGTTCCGCAAGCACTGCCTGCTCAACGGGCTCGACGACATCGGTCTGACCATGGAGAAGGCGGACGCGATCGGCAGTTACGAGACCGCTCTCGCCGAGCGCCGGCCCTGGGCGTGAACGCACGCGTCTCCCCGTCGTGAGGCGCGAAGGGTCCCGGGGTCTGCCGGCCACCGCGCCATGACCGCCTGGCTTTCCGCGAATGTCGACCTGATCGGCCTGGCGGTGAACGTCGCCATGCTCGGCGTCTGGATCGTCTATCTGCAGCTGCTGCTGAACGGCTACCGGCGCCAGCGCCGCTCCTCGATCCTCATCACCCGCGGCGCCGGCTCGGGCGTCCGCTCGCGCTGCCTCGTCACCAACATGAGCGTCGAGCCGATCTACGTCACCAGCCTGATCGCCACGATGATCTCGCCCGAGGGCCGCTACGAGGTCGCGCTGACCGATCTGCGCGACCTGCCGGAGGATCTCGGCGCCGACCCGCGATCGACCATGGGCCAGGGCAGCCTGGTCACCGGCCAGTATATCGATCTCGGCCATTTCGACGAATTGCTCGTCAAGCTCGGGCAGGACCGGCCCGACGCGCCGGCGCCGGATGCGGTAACCGTGCTGGAGCTGGTCGTCGTCGCGCTCTACGGCTCCAGCCACCGCCCGGTCGGCGCCGAGCGGCACTTCGCGCTGGAGCCGCGCGCCGCCGGGGTCCGGATCGTGCCGCAGACGGTGGAGACGCAGCAGCTGCGCTCGCGCCGGGCCCGCCTCAAGCTGCGGCGCCAGCTGGCGCGCCACATGTAGGCTGCGGCGACGACGCGCAGCCGCGTCAGGCGGCTGCCTCGCGTCGTCCGCCCGACCCCTCGCGCAACTGCCGGGCGATCTCGGCCCAAGCCTTCGCCTCGGCCGGCCGGGGGATCCGCTCGCCGAGCGGCAGCTTCTCGAGCATGTCGATGAGGATCGCCTGCTCCAGCGCTCGCGCGTCCTTCACCAGGCAGTAGATCATCACGTGGAACTGCAGCTTGCCGATATCGCTGGTGGCGACCGCGACCTCGTGGCCCGGCCCCGCGATGTCGGCGCCTGCCTTGCCGGCGGTCAGGCGGTGGAACCGCGTCGCCCGCTCGAGGTCCCCGGCCAGCGCCTCCTGCGCCGCGGCGTGGATGAGGTCGACGACCTGACGCGCCGGGACCGGCGTCTCCATCGTCAGCGTGAAGCGGTGCGGCGCATACTGGCGCGGCTGCGGCTCCACCCGCACCGGACCGGTGAGCAGGATCGAGTTCGGCAGCATCACCATCCGGCCGGTGCCGGCATGGCCGAGATGGTGCGCCGGCAGTTCCATGATGGTCGTCGAGAACAGCCCATGGTCGATCACCTCGCCATGGATGCCGGTCAGCTCGATCCGGTCGCCGACCTTGAACAGATGGCCGCCGAAGCGCAGCACCGAGCCGGCGACGCACATCAGCAGCTCCTTCGTCGCCACGACCAGCGCCACCATCACCGCGGCGAGCGAGAACATGATGTTCTGGATCTCGCTCAGCCAGATGCCGAGCAGCGCGACCGCGATCGCGGCGTTGCAGACGGCGCGGATGGTGAAGCGGCGGCGCCGCGCGGCGAGCGGGTCGCACCGCCCGGTCACCGCCCATTCGACGGCCCAGCGCGCCACCGTGACCCCGGCGAGGATCATCAGGCTGAGCGTGATGTTGTCGGCGACATGGGATGGAATGAAGAAGGGCAAGGAGCGGCTCCCGAGCGCCGGCATATGCCGGACGCCTCCCCCGAGGGAGTGGCGGCCGGCCCGGCGGTGTGCATCCGTTGATCACCGCTTATCCGCCCGCCGCGGTTAACGGGACCTTGCCGGATTGTGGCCATTGCAAGACTTTCTTCATGCCGAAGCGCCGGGCGCCGCAAGCCGGCCGTGACCGGTCGGATTTGCGCCCCGCGGGGTGTCCGCCGCCCCTTTCTGGTGTAAAGCCGGCTCGACTTTTCCCCGACAGAGGACCTGCCCCATGACCCCCCGCAAGCTCCTGCTCCTTCCCGGCGACGGCATCGGCCCGGAGGCGATGGCGGAGGTCGAAAAGCTAGTCGTGGTCCTGAACGACGCGGCCGGGGCCGGCTTCACCACCGAGACCGCGCTGGTCGGCGGCGCCGCCTACGACGCCGAGGGGGCGCCGGTCTCCGACGCCACCATGGACCTGGCGCTGGCCGCCGACGCGGTGCTGTTCGGCGCCGTCGGCGGTCCGAAATGGGACGGCGTCGCCTACGACAAGCGCCCCGAGGCCGGGCTGCTGCGGCTGCGCAAGGACATGCAGCTCTTCGCCAATCTCAGGCCGGCGATCTGCTATCCGGCGCTCGCCGACGCCTCGAGCCTGAAGCGCGAGATCATCGAAGGGCTGGACCTCCTGATCGTGCGGGAGCTGACCGGCGGCGTCTATTTCGGCGAGCCGAAGGAGATCATCGATCTCGGTAACGGCCAGAAGCGGGCGATCGACACGCAGGTCTACGACACCTACGAGATCGAGCGCATCGCAAGGGCCGCCTTCGAGCTGGCGCGCACCCGCCGCGGCAAGGTGACATCGATGGAAAAGCGCAACGTCATGAAGTCCGGCCTCTACTGGAACGAGGTCGTCACGCGCGTCCACCGCGAGGAATATGCCGACCTGACGCTCGAGCACATGCTGGCCGATTCCGGCGGCATGCAGCTGGTGCGCGCCCCCAAGCAGTTCGACGTGATCGTCACCGACAATCTCTTCGGCGACATGCTGTCCGACATCGCCGCCATGCTGACCGGCTCGCTCGGCATGCTGCCCTCGGCGTCGCTCGGCGCCGCGGATGCGGCCACCGGCCAGCGCAAGGCGCTTTACGAGCCGGTGCACGGCTCGGCGCCGGACATCGCCGGTCAGGGCGTCGCGAATCCGCTGGCGATGATCGCCTCGCTGGCCATGGCGCTGCGCTATTCCTTCGCGATGATCGCCGAGGCCGATGCGCTCGAGGCGTCGATCGCCGAGGTTCTGGAGAGCGGCGTGCGGACAGCCGACATCATGGCGCCGGGCGCGACCCGCGTCGGCACGGCGGCGATGGGCGACGCGGTGATCGCGGCCTTCACGCGCAGGCTCGCCGCCTGACCGCCGGCGGCCCGGCAACGGGCGCCGGCGTTCCGCCGGCCTGAACTGCGGGGGCTATCGCTCCCCTCGAACGCAAAAGGGCCCGGCGTCGCCGCCGGGCCCTTTTTTCGTTTGTCTGTCGCCTCAGTCGTTGAGATCGATGTTGCGCCGGTCGGTCACGAACAGCGCGCCGATGATGATCGTCAGCACCGCGAAGCCGACCGGATACCAGAGGCCGGCATAGATATCGCCGGTCGAGGCGACGATCGCGAAGGACGTGGCCGGCAGGAGCCCGCCGAACCAGCCGTTGCCGATATGGTAGGGCAGCGACATGGCGGTGTAGCGGATGCGGGTCGGGAAGAACTCGACCAGCGCCGCCGCGATGGGGCCGTAGACGATGGTGACGTAGATCACCATGACCCAGAGGATCGCGACGATCGTCAGTGCCTGGGCATTGCCGAACACCGAGAAGAAGCCATCGACCTTGACCTTGGCGGCATCGTCGGCGGCCGGGTAGCCGGCGGAAACGGTTGCGGGTCCAAGGCGCTGGGCAAAGGTCTCTTCGGTGCCGTCGGCAAGCGTCGCCGGGGCCACGGGCACGTCCGTCCCGTTGATCGATACCGTCGTCGGCGATCCCGCCGGCGCCGTCACCAGCGTGTAGGTGAAGGCCTGCTGCGACAGCGTGCGGCGCGCGACGTCGCAGGGCTCGGTGAAGGTCCGGATGCCGACCGGATCGAACAGCGATCCGCAGGTTGCCGGGTCCGCGGAGACCTGGATGTCGACATTCTCGATCGCCGCCGCATAGGTCGGGTTGGCGGTGCTGGTGAGCGCCTGGAACAGCGGGAAGTAGGTGATCGCCGCGAGGGCGCAGCCCGACAGGATCACCCATTTGCGCCCGACCCGGTCCGACAGGGCGCCGAATACCAGGAAGAACGGCGTGCCGAGGATGAGCGACCAGGCGATCAGGACGTTCGCCGTCAGGAGGTCGATCTTCAGGATGCTCTGCAGGAAGAACAGGGCGTAGAACTGCCCCGTGTACCAGACCACCGCCTGGCCGACGACGAGGCCGAACAGCGCGATCAGGACGATCTTGCCGTTCTTCCAGGTGCCGAAGGCTTCGGTCAGCGGCGCCTTCGAGCGGGTGCCCTCTTCCTTCATCTTCTGGAAGATCGGCGATTCGTTCATCTGCAGGCGGATGTAGATGGAGACCGCGAGCAGCAGCGCCGAGCCGAGGAACGGCAGGCGCCAGCCGCCTTCGAGGCCGAAGAAGACCGGGAAGGTGGTGGCGAAGGCTTCCTCGCCCATGTTGACGCGCAGCGTCACGATGACGGCGAGCGACAGCAGCAGGCCGAGCGTCGCCGTGGTCTGGATCCACGCGGTGTAGAAGCCGCGGCGGCCGCGCGGCGCGTGCTCGGCCACATAGACCGCGGCCCCGCCGTATTCGCCGCCGAGCGCCAGGCCCTGCAGCATGCGCAGCGCGATCAGGAGGACGGGCGCCACCCAGCCGATCTGTTCGTAACTCGGCAGGAGGCCGACGAAGAAGGTCGACAGGCCCATGATGACGATGGTGATGAGGAAGGTGTATTTGCGCCCGACGAGATCGCCGAGGCGCCCGAAGACCAGGGCGCCGAAGGGGCGGACGAGGAAGCCGGCAGCAAACGCCAGCAGCGCGAAGATCGCCTGCGTGGCCGGCGGGAACGCCGAGAAGAACTGGCGGCCGATGATGACGGCCAGCGTTCCATAGAGATAGAAGTCGTACCATTCGAAAATGGTGCCGAGGGAAGAGGCGAGGATCACCTTCTTCTCTTCCCGGCTCATCGGCCGTTTGGCCTCCTGGACCGTACCGATCGTCGTCATCTTGCCGTTGCCCCTCCCTCAGGGCGCGCATTCGCCCACGGGCGATGTTGATTTTTAAGTTCTTGCCGGCCTGCCCTGCGGGTTCTTCCCGCACTGTTGGCAGGGTGCGGGACGCCGCGTACCTGCATGGCCTGACGCAGCCAGTGGTAGCGCGAAAGCCGGATCAGGAAAATTGCGCCGTTAGTCTTAGGGAAGGCAGTTGCGACAGTACCGAGGCAAGAACACCCGGCTAGTTGCCTGGCTTGCAATGGACCATCGCGCGCCGGGCTCCTGGATGTGCGCGTGGAGACATGGCGCCGCGGCGCAACCCTTCGGCGACTGGCGCATTTCCGATACATGAAAACGGAGATGACAAGATGATCAGAGGTATCCTGAAGGCGTTGTTCCTCGGCTGGATCGCCAAGCGCGCCAGCCGTGGCTTCGGCAGCAACCGCACCCCGCAGCGTCGTCCGGACTGAGCCGGCCGGACTGCAACGGATCCGCCCGCGGCGGACCGCATCAAAAACGGCGCCCCAGGGCGCCGTTTTTTCGTGGCGCTCCTATTCGAAGCCGATGAGGCGACCCGCGACGATCGCCGTCGTCCAGATCGCCAGCGACGCGGCCGCGGACAGTCGCAGCCGGGACGTGACGATCCCGAGCGGGCTTTGAACGGCCTGCCAGCCGCGGCTGCGGTGCACGAGGATCGCATGCGCAGCCCCTAGGGCGACGAGCCCGATCTTCGCCAGGAAGAACGGGTTGCGGGCATAGTCGACCGGCTGCACGAGGAACAGCAGCGCCCCGGTGGCCAGCGCCATCCCCAGCCCGGCCGCCGCGATACGCGGCAGGAAGGCCGCCAGCGGCTGTACCGGTACAGAGCGGGCGACGCCGAGCAGCCGCAGATCCAGCGCGACGATCGAGCCGAACAGCGTCGCCAGCGCCGCGATGTGCGCCGCATTGACCAGCGGATAGGCGTAAAGCGACGTCCGCAAGGCAACGGCCAGCGGCGTCGCCCCTAGGCCACCCAGGAAATCGCCGATCATCGCAGGGCTTCGTCGTGCCTCATGCGCCCGGCGTCAGCGTCTTCTCGCGGCGCGGATAGACGTCGTAGGTCTTGCCATTGACGGTCACCGTCTCCGCCTTGAACACGCGCTCTTGGCGGTCGCGCGAGCGATGCCCGGTGAACGAGGCCGTATCCCCGACCGCGGCGACGCCTTCGACGAGGCCGGAGCGGGCGGTCGCCGAGGGTGGCGCGAGATCGACGCGCCAGACGCCGTCTTCGGCGGCGATGTCGAAATAGGCATGCGGATTGCCGAGAGACATCGCCTCGATCGTACCGGCCAGGCGGCTTTCCTCGTCCTCGGTCCAGGCCCAGCCGTGATGGGCGAGCGCCGGCAAGGCGGCGAGCGCGGCGGCCGCAAGCGCCACCGGCAGTGTCAGTCTGCTGCGGATCATGGGAAACTCCCGTGCTGACGAACCCGGTCATGCTGCCCGCATGACCCCTGGCACCAGCAACTACCGCGCCGCGCGCCGACGTCGCATAAAGCTCGCGTGATTGACAATCCGGCCGATCCCGCGCATATCGCGGCGATGTCCGCGCGCTCCACCAAAACGCCGTTGATCTGACGCCGCCTGCCCCGATGGTCTCCCCCGGGGCGGAACACGGGCGTGCGAAGATCGGTGGGGAGAGCGAAGGGTGTTTTCATGGGTTACAAGGTCGCCGTCGTCGGCGCTACCGGCAATGTCGGTCGCGAGATGCTGAACATCCTCGCCGAGCGGGGCTTTCCGGCCGACGAGGTCGTCGCACTGGCCTCGCGCCGCAGCCTCAACACCGAGGTCTCCTACGGCGACAAGACGCTGAAGACCAAGCCGCTCGACCAGTACGATTTCACCGGCACCGACATCTGCCTGATGTCGGCCGGCGGCGACGTCTCGAAGGAATGGTCGCCGCGCATCGCCGCCAAGGGCTGCGTCGTCATCGATAATTCCTCGGCCTTCCGCTACGACCAGGACGTGCCGCTGATCGTGCCCGAGGTGAACGCCGACGCCATCGCCGGCTTCTCCCGCAAGAACATCATCGCCAATCCCAACTGCTCGACCGCCCAGCTGGTCGTCGCGCTGAAGCCGCTGCACGACTTCGCCACGATCAAGCGCATCGTCGTGTCGACCTATCAGTCGGTCTCCGGCGCCGGCAAGGAAGGCATGGACGAGCTGTTCACCCAGTCGCGCGCGGTGTTCGTCGCCGACGAGATCGAGAACAAGAAGTTCACCAAGCGCATCGCCTTCAACGTCATCCCCCATATCGACGTCTTCATGGAGGACGGCTCCACCAAGGAGGAGTGGAAGGTGATGGTCGAGACCAAGAAGATGCTCGACCCGAAGATCAAGGTGACCTGCACCGCGGTGCGCGTGCCGGTGTTCATCGGCCATGCCGAGGCGGTCAACATCGAATTCGAGAAGCCGATCACCGCCGACCAGGCGCGCGACATCCTGCGCGAGGCCCCGGGCTGCCTCGTCGTCGACAAGCGCGAGAACGGCGGCTACATCACGCCGTACGAATCCGCCGGCGAGGATGCGACCTACATCTCGCGCATCCGCGAGGACCAGACGCTCGAAAACGGCCTCAACATCTGGATCGTCGCCGACAATCTGCGCAAGGGCGCGGCGCTGAACACCGTCCAGATCGCCGAACTCCTGGTCAATCGCGGCCTGCTGAAGGCCGCCAAGGCCGCCTGAACCGACACCAGAAGAAATGTGACCCCGGGGGCCGGCCGACCGCTCCCCGGGAGGCTCTGTGACCGCTTGCGCCGCACCGGGACACCGTCGCCTCAGAGCGTGACCGTGTCGCTGTGGCCGAAGCCCTTGGTATAGTCGAGCACCGAGATCACCACCGGCGTCAGCCGGAAGATCGCCACCTCCTCCGGCCCCGGCATGGGCACCGGCAGGCTAGTGCCGGCGGGGTATTTCAGCGGCATCAGCCGCAACGCCGCCTCCGCCTCGGCGCGATCCGTCACCTTCAGTGCCCGGGCCGCCATGGACAGGCCGGTGATCGCCATCAGGTCGGGCGTGTCGTGGTCGATGGTCAGCGACACCCGGTCGTCATGCGCGAGATTGGCCGACTTCTGGCTGTCGAGGGCGCAGAGGAAATACAGCGTCATCCCGACATTCGCGTAGCCGACCGTCGTCGCCTGCGGCCAGCCGTCGGGCCTGAGCGTCGCCAGCGTCATTACCCGGTGCTGGTCGAGAAGTTCGAGGATCTTGGCTTCGAGGTGGCTGTCCATCGTTCGCTCCGGCGTCCGCTACGGACCCGATCCTCGATCCGGGCGCCGCGTCCGACCCTGATCGGCGTCAAGCCGCCGCCCGCCGCGCCGTGACCCCATCGCAACAAGCCTCAGAATTTCTGCGCGGGCGCCGGCCAGCCCCAATCCAGTCATTTGTGCTGTCTAACCCGGCTGAGATCGTACAACGAGGCGGCGCGCCCGAGCGCTGCCCGCATCGGGCTGGATACCGCGCATGAAGAAACTCGCTCTCGTCCTCGCATTCACCACGGCCTTCGCCGGCTGCACGACGGATCCCTATACCGGGCAATCGCAGCTCTCCAACACCGTCGGCGGCGCCGGTATCGGCGCCGGCGTCGGCGCACTGGGTGGCTATCTCGTCGGCCGCGCCACCGGCGTCGATGCCGGTCGCGCGGCACTGATCGGCGCCGGCATCGGCACGATCGGCGGCGCCGGCGTCGGCGCCTACATGGACAATCAGGAAGCCAAGCTGCGGGCGCAGCTGCAGGGTACCGGCGTCTCGGTGACCCGCGTCGGCGACCGCATCATCCTCAACATGCCGTCGAACATCACCTTCCCGACCGACCAGGCGTCGATCCTGCCCGGCTTCTACCCGACGCTCACCTCCGTCGCGCTGGTGCTGAAGGAGTTCGACCGCTCCATCGTCGACGTCTACGGCCACACCGACAGCCAGGGATCGGACGCCTATAACTTCCAGCTCTCGCAGCAGCGCGCCAGCTCGGTCAGCCAGTATCTGGCGAGCCAGGGCGTCAATCCGCGCCGCCTCAACACCCAGGGCTTCGGCGAGACGCAGCCCGTCGCCTCGAACGCCACGGAATCCGGCCGGGCGCAGAACCGACGGGTGGAGATCGCCATCTCGCCGCTGACCGCCGGCTGACATCGCCTCCAGGGCGAACGAGAAAGGGGCGGCGTCTTGCGACACCGCCCCTTTTTGCTGTGCCGCGCGGGCCCCAAGGCGCGCGCGGTGATCTCAGTAGTTGCGGCCGATGACGCCGCCGGCAACGGCGCCGCCGACACCGCCCACGACCGCGCCGCCGGTCCCGGCCACGGCATCACCGATGAGCGCGCCCGAGACGCCGCCGATGCCGGCACCGGCGACCGTGCGCTGGGTGCGGCTGCAACCGGCCGACACGACCAGGGTCGATGCGACGAGTGCGATGACCGCAGATCTGATTACCATGCTGAATTCTCCGTCTTGACGCCCTTCGAGCGCCCCATCTGTCTGTCCCGCAAGGCGAAATAGCGGCGGCACGGCATTTGGCGAGGATCTGTCCCCTGGTGTGACTTCGCCATCACCGTCCGCGATGGCGCGCGATCGACGTGGCCGCGTCCGTCTGTGGAATGTGTGGGTTCTTGAGGTGCGGCGTCGCCAGGCGAACGACATGCCCGCCGTCATGATGCGCAGCTGGGAAGGCCTACGCGTTGGCGTCGGTCCGCGAGGCGTCGGCATTCGTCGGGATGCGTACGGCGGTGGTCAGCCGATCCTCGGCCCGAACCATCGCCAGCCTTCGCCGGCGCCTGTGCCGCCCGCCAATCACGCGGAATCCGGACGCGCCAAAGCCCCCGCCTGGGGGCGGGGGCGTTTGGGGATGATGGTGTATGTGGATTGATTGGTGAAGTTTTTCACGCTTGCGATTTGCAGACCTGGCGGCGACCGACTTTCCCGCGTCTTGAGACGAAGTATCATAGGCGCTGGGGCGTTTCACGGCCGAGTTCGGAATGGGATCGGGTGCGGCCGCCCCGCTAGAACCACCAGGTCGGCAAATGGCAAGGGTGATCGAGAAGCTGGTGCTGGTTTCAGAGTGAGGCGTTGGTGCGCCGGTTCCGTTGCCTGCCGCCTTGCGGCGGGTTGGCACGGCGCGCCGGCTTTTGGCCGAGCGGGCCGTTGTCGTTGGAACGGGCCGTTGTCCGGTCCGGCTTTTTGGGCCGGTGGACATTGGCGAATGAGAACGATCAAGCCGATCGAGCGATTAGTACCGGTAAGCTTCATGCGTTGCCGCACTTCCACACCCGGCCTATCAACGTGGTGGTCTACCACGGCTCTGATAGGGAGTACTCGTTTTCAGGTGGGTTTCCCGCTTAGATGCCTTCAGCGGTTATCCCGGCCGTACATAGCTACCCTGCACTGCGGCTGGCGCCACAACAGGTCCACCAGAGGTACGTCCAACCCGGTCCTCTCGTACTAGGGTCAGATCCTGTCAATACTCCTACACCCACGGCAGATAGGGACCGAACTGTCTCACGACGTTCTGAACCCAACTCACGTACCGCTTTAAATGGCGAACAGCCATACCCTTGGGACCTGCTCCAGCCCCAGGATGCGATGAGTCGACATCGAGGTGCCAAACAACCCCGTCGATATGGACTCTTGGGGGTCATCAGCCTGTTATCCCCGGCGTACCTTTTATCCGTTGAGCGATGGCCCTTCCACGCGGGACCACCGGATCACTATGACCGACTTTCGTCTCTGCTCGACGTGTCTGTCTCGCAGTCAGGCGGGCTTATGCCATTGCACTCGACGACCGATTTCCGACCGGTCTGAGCCCACCATCGCGCGCCTCCGTTACTCTTTGGGAGGCGACCGCCCCAGTCAAACTACCCACCATACACTGTCCCGGATCCGGATAACGGACCGCGGTTAGACATCCATATAGGTAAGGGTGGTATTTCAAGGATGGCTCCACACGAGCTGGCGCCCATGCTTCCAAGCCTACCACCTATCCTACACATGCCGACACGAATGCCAGTGTAAAGCTATAGTAAAGGTGCACGGGGTCTTTCCGTCTGACCGCAGGAACCCCGCATCTTCACGGGGAATTCAATTTCACTGAGTCTATGCTGGAGACAGCGGGGAAGTCGTTACGCCATTCGTGCAGGTCGGAACTTACCCGACAAGGAATTTCGCTACCTTAGGACCGTTATAGTTACGGCCGCCGTTTACTGGGGCTTCGATTCAGAGCTTGCACCCCTCCTCTTAACCTTCCAGCACCGGGCAGGCGTCAGACCCTATACGTCGTCTTGCGACTTCGCAGAGCCCTGTGTTTTTGATAAACAGTCGCTACCCCCTGGTCTGTGCCACCCTCACCCACTTGCGTGAATGAGGGTCACGCTTCTTCCGAAGTTACGCGTGCAATTTGCCGAGTTCCTTCAGCATAGTTCTCTCAAGCGCCTTGGTATACTCTACCAGTCCACCTGTGTCGGTTTCGGGTACGGTCTATACGGAGGAGCTATTTCCTGGGACCACTTCGCCGCACGATCAATCCAATAAGACCGTACGACA